>NZ_JAUPTE010000020.1:0-89571 GCF_036701705.1 Microcoleus sp. w1-18aA5
AATCTTACACATGCTCAGCGCTGTCAGGAGCCAAAGTCTTTTGATGTAAGGGTTTTAGGCTTTTTCAGCAAGCCCTAAATAAGCTGAGAAAATAGAAGTTAAAACCGCAGGGTGCCTGTGGCGGCACCCTACATTTAGGCTAATGCCTGATTTTTTTAAGGGGATTTAATTCTGCCTTCAAGTGACAGTGCATTTAAAGAGTAGTGGCAAAAAAATTAGAACCGAGTTTAATCTACAACCTTCAGCCAGCCCCGGCGAACTGCGTGGAGCAAGCGGTTGATGGCTGTTTGATCTTCTTCGGTAAGACAGTCATTTAACAGCGCTGTCTTGAGCTGTTGTCGGTGAGTAGGAGTCAGCAGACCGGAGTGATATACCTGAAAGACTAGCTCTGCAATAGTAAATTGAGGTAACAGCGTTTGGGTTTTCATCATGTGTTTTTTCTTTGAACTCACTTTTGACAGTATTAACTAATTTTTCCAAAATTTATGTGATTCAACTACGGGAGTAAATGTGATCGATTGGCTCTTGATGAGTGATTTGTGTCAGCAGAACTTGGGAACCTGATATTTCCTCGATCGCCCTGCTACTTGAAACATAAACCCTGTCCCGATTCCTTGCTTCTGGCAACCCCCACGTCTCTAATTTTGGTTAAGAAACGGTGACAAATACATTAATATTTATCTATTAAGAGATTACTAATGACTGCTAGCGAAATCGCTCTGCTTAATTCAAGGTAAAACTTTTAGCCTGTTTATAAGCCCGCTTTTACCTACATTTACCTAGTTTCTTGCTGTGGTCTTTGTTCCGTGGATATACTTAATAACCCGCCCAAAGACAGATACAATTTTCCGATAAAAGCGGGCATCCGCCCCAAATTTTAACCTTTAGTTCAAGCTCCCAGATTCATATGTGAAGTCAATCTAAAATCTAAAATCTAAAATCTAAAATCTAAAATCTAAAATCGACTAACTGCTTAAAATCAAAAATCCCGGCTTCTTCAAGAAACCGGGTCGAGCTTTTCGAGCGCAGTAAATTTTTTTTTTTGAGAGGGTTAATGGAGCGACCTACTCACTTCAATCTTATTGTTGGCAAAGCTTGACAGGAGAGAAAGTAGAAATACTCATCTCAACTTTTTGTGTGAGGAGACTAATCGGAAATCCTGACCCATCCGCGGCGGATGGCGTGCAGCAGGCGGTTGACTGCATCTCTGGCGTCTTCGCTGAGAGCGCTTTGGCAGAGTTCGCGCAATCCGTGGCTTTGAGTGCGAGTCAGATTGCCTGAATTGGTGACTTGATAGAACAGTTCAGCGATCGCCCGATCAGATTTTAAAGTCAGAGCTTGCATGAAATCTCGTTGAACTCGACTATTATAATATCGAGCATTTGACAAAAGAGTAGGGTGATTGCAGTCGGGTAAGCTGTGTGATCGTTCTTGGCTCGATTTGTGACCGAAGTCTGCCAGTATACGTGATTTAAATCACAGCAAACCCAAGACCTCGATCGCATAAGCTATGATTGGGGTGGTAGCCTCAAGGTTTGACAAAACCTCGACAAGCCCTGAACGCAAGAAGACCTTTAGCGCCTCGCGCCGCCCAGCAGGAGTAAGTCAGCTCAACATCGCAGGCTCTGGACTTGGATAGCTGTGAAACTTTGGCTTTTAGACACTTGCAGCTTGCAGCTCAGGGCATAAAGTTGCGATCGGCGAGCCACGGCCTGAGATACAATAATTATAAATACTTCTATCCCATCTATAGACAGGGAGGTAAAAAAATGATAATGATTAGCTACTTTTCGATTGCCTTAATCGTTTTTCTTGTTTGGTTCAAAAGTTTTTGGAATGATACTGCGACATCTAAAAAAGACGTGATATCTTGGATAGCCTTAATAATCGGCCCTCTGGTTTGGCCTGTTGTTCTGCCCCTATCCCTTTTGCAAATTACCAGCAAAAAGTCTGTCGTACAAACAGCTCGATGCGAGCAAGAATTATAATAAATTGTGGAAGTAACTGGATTCAACACACTCGCTTATCTCTTCCTAAATTATTCTGCCTGCATCGCTCTTGGCAGCGAGTAATTTATCTGGTTTCATGGTAAAAAAAATGCAGCGAGAAGGTAGAATCCACTAAAAATTCTGAATCCTAAAACAGTATTTTTTTACCGCTATCAAATTCTGCCTTCTGCTTTTTTACCTCGCCCAAAAACGGCTACAAGTTTCCGACAGGAGTCGGCTGCTGCCCTAAAAATGAGGCTTTTCTTCAAGCTCTCCGATTCCTCTGTGGAATAAATCTCAAATCTCAAATCGTTCAACTGAGCGAGATTGACTCACCGCTCGCCGAAGGTCTCACGCCGAAGTATCCAATTGACTGATGCCTAATTTTCTGTCACATCGTGAATTAATGGTGCGGATCAGTCAAAATTGTTCAGGCAAAATTGTCAGACTCAAATTATCGGACAGCGACCACAACTTTTTTACCCAAAAATTATTTACCACCTCAACCAAGCTCAAAATTAATATGCAATCTAACATAGCCTGTTGCTTGCAAAAATATAACTTAAGACATATTTTCGCCTGCCGCTGACCAACTTAAGAATTTTCATGACTTCCGGCAACTGCGTACCATTAATCGAAGGTGGGAAAATCCTGGCTAGGCGTGGAAAAACAGCTAGGATATTTGCCATTTAAGCTTTTTTAGCTCCATTTTTTTAAATCGTAGTAGCTTTAAACAGGAAATTGTAGAGTTCGTTTCTGCCCAAAATCCCTAACTCTTACCGCAGTTAGATAGACAATTCAAGGCAGAGACCGCAATATGAAATAGGCAACAAAAACTGTGTCACATCTCAAGTAGGACTTATTTTTGGCGATCGGGCATCCGGAGTGTATAACGCGAGCCAGCTAAATTTTTAGAGGTACGAGATGTTTGGGAACTTCTAAAAAAAAGCGCCGTCACGGTATCCAAATTAGTTATTTGCATAAAAAGTAGGAGTCAAAATGAACAAAGTATCTGAGAAACCAATTTATAGAGTTCTTAATCTATTGTCGCTGTTAGGGCTGACCTACTATGCAGCTACTTCCATCAATTATATTTTCGAGAGTGACGCTCACATCTATAGGTACGATAGCCAGAGCAATTCCAACGCTTCACCAGCGCAACTTGCAGCACACCGCTATGAATAAATAGTAGAGATTTTACCTGAATGAATGCCGAACCCAATTTCGGGGAATTGGCTAATCAATCGTTAATGTTCAGCTCGAAGTTAACAACAATTAGTAAAAAAGTCTTTCCTGAAAACTGAAGATTTTCCCTCACAGGTATTAGCCCTCAAATGGGGAGCATCTCACTTTTGCAGACAAGCTAGAAATTGGAGTTGGGAGGCAGAAGGCAGGAGGCAGGAGGAAATAGGAAGAAAGAAGGAGCCAGAAGAAGTGTTTTTACAAATATGAGATGCTCCCGATCGAATTTACCACAAAAATTAACTGTTTAATGGGTTATCAAAAAAGACCAGAGTGATGAAAGGATGGCCAAGCATTTTCATCATTAAAAGCATTAATAGCTTTAGTAATCGCTTCATCAAGAACATTTGAAGGTGGATACGCTTCAGGACGGAAAATCGCTTTGATTTTTGCCCACTCTAACTAGATGGGAGATAAATCCGGCGAGTATCGAGGTAATAATTTTACTGGGGAGCCGATAGATAGCATCAAAAATTGACGGCTTCAGCATTATGAACAGGTAAATTATCCATAACTACAATTGTGCCAACCCATAACTGCGATTCATCTGTGGACTAAATCTAAAATCTAAAATTTAAAATCTAGTGACAGTACCGTCACAAATCTACCGACCCACCGTTCGTCCCAACTTCACCAAAAGACGATCGCTGCATTGTATGATGATCCGGATGGATGTGGATCATGGTTGAAATGACGGATTGTGGTTTAAAAACAGGGTTTTTTAGCCAAAATTCTGCGTTGATCGTGACTGATTTGGCTGGAAACATCCAGGTGATGAGGCTCAAAAGCCTCTCCAGGACAGTGTTGGGATGCACTTTTGATTAAATACGACCTCCAGCGTGCGTCGGCTTGCTGTGAAAGCCAGTTAAAAAATTTTGATTTGTGGGGAACTCTTGGGGAAAATCTAAAGTCTGGTCAACTACAGTGTACTTAAAAGAAATCGCAGCTTAGTTCCAGCCCCATTGCGGGCGATCGAACTCTCCGGCGATCGACAGTGCCCGCGGGCCCGGTGCAACTTCTCAATCTTGAGAGCATACTCCCATTAAAAATGGTCTCTGTGTATCTTCCGGGTATTGTTTGAATAATGACTAGCCATATCGATGGTCATTATGGTAAACTCGCAAACGTTTAACTGGAATATTTTCGTGTTAGAGGAGGCAGTGGTGGAGTCGAGAGTCAAAAGCAGGAAACAACAGAGATTTGCTGCTCAACGAATACAGGATTCAACTCGCGCTCCGAGGCTCGCTGCTGACAATTTAAATTACATGACAGCTTATAGCAGCCGGGTAAATTAGGGTCTCAACCGATGTCCGGTTTCATTTATTGAATCCCTTTGGAGGGAAAAGTGTATTGTAGAAAAATGATTGATCTTTTAGGAGGAGTGTAAATGACACAGGTAACAAATCCAACACAACCAGCAAGTTCATTACCAGGTGGTGGTGGCGGTGGCTCAACCGTTATCGGCATCACTGGCGCCAACAGGTTGAACGGCAGCGATGGTAGCGATATTATCCTGACTTTTGGGGGCGCAGATGTCGTCGCTGGTGGCGGTGGCAACGACCTGATTATTACCGGAGGCGGAAATGACAGTATCGGTGGCGGCGACGGCAACGATAATATCTTTTCAGGCAGCGGCGCCGATGTGGTCGCTGGGGGCAGCGGCGACGACCGGATCTTTGCTGGTAAAGGGGATGACCTCGTTGATGGCGGTGACGGCAATGACTTGGTTTCTGGCGACAGAGGCAACGACACCGTACTTGGCGGAAGTGGCAGCGATACAGTATTTGGCGGCCAAGGCAATGATATTGTCGACGGCGGCGACGGCAACGACACTGTATACGGCGGTAAAGACAACGATACTGTCAATGGTGGCGGTGGCAATGACTTTATCTCTGGCGACAGAGGCAGCGATGTCCTGATCGGCGGTGCTGGTAGCGATACGTTCTACTTCTTCTCCAGCGGTGGCGATTATGGCGTAGACACGATCACTGACTTTACCCCAGGCGAAGATAAGATCCGCTTGAAGCAGGGCGGTGTGTTCGCTGGTTTGGGTAGCAGCTTCGAGGCAAGCGAGTTTGTCGTCGTTTCTAATTTCAACGCAGCTACTCCAGGAGCAACCACGACCAACAAGTTGGTCTACGACCCAACAAGCGGTGCGTTGTACTTCAACGGCGCCAGCGGAGTGCTAACTATTGCTCAGTTGCAGCCTGGCCTGACAATTACCTCGAACAACTTCGAGTTGTTCTAAAACAACTGGCTGTTGTGGGGCAGCACCGGATAAGATTCGGGGCTGTTCTCACAAAGCCGGTAGTTTTAAAGGATTTCAACCTCACTCTGCCACCAGCGGAGTGAGGTTGAAATCTTAAATGCAGGAAATGAAGCAGGGGCAGTTACAAAAAAGTCGATCGACAGTTATTGATAAAATTAATCGATCGCCCGATCGGGCAAAATATAAATACAAAGTTTTTAAATTAGAATTTCTAGGTTTTACTGAAGCGGTAAAGAAACCGCAACTGCACCGCGAGCAATGAGCACTGAAGAATATATCCGGCAAGCCCAAATTTATTTGAACCGGGGGAAGTTAACTGAGGCGATCGAGTTTTGCAAAAAGGCGATCGAACTTCAACCGTTTTCGCCCTCGGCTTACACGACATTAGGCGAAATTCTCGACGCTCAAGGCGATCCGACGGCGGCAAGAGACGCTTTTGTGCAAGCTTTGGAGATTTCGCCACAGTTTTTTCTAGCTCATGCTTATTTGGGTCAACTTTACAGCGACTATGCGTGGCTGGATGAGGCGGTTTTTCACTACCGACAAGCTCTGGATTTGAAACCAGATTGGGCGCAAGTTCATTATAACTTGGGAAATGTTTTTCACAAGCAGGGTAATTTGTTGGCGGCGATCGACTGTTACCGAAATGCGATCGCCCAAAAACCGGATTATCTCGATGCTTTATACAATCTGGCTGTAGTTTTAGATGAAAATAGTCAGCTCAAAGCGGCAATGGATACCTACCGACAGGTGATTGCCGTGGCGCCGGATTACGTGAAAGCTTACAGCAATCTGGGTGTGATTTTGCTAAAGGACGATCGCGCTGCTGAGGCGATCGAAGTTTACCAGCGGGCGATGGAGATTAAGCCCGATTGGGCGACGCTGCACAATAATTTGGGTCAAGCCTTGCTGGATAAAAATCCCGATCGGGCGATCGCATCTTACCTCACCGCTATTGAGTTGGAGCCGGACATGGTTTTGGCTCATTACAATCTGGGGAAAGCGTGGCAATTACAGGGGGAACATTCGGCTGCGGTTGCTTGTTTCGATCGCGCGATCGAGATCAATTCTGACTATATTTCGGGCTATACAGACGCCGGGTTTTCTTTGATGGTTTTGGGCAAAATTGCTGAAGCCATGCCTTATTTTGAGCGGGCAATAGCTCTGAAGCCTGATTTTGTTGAAGCTTACTGCCGCTTAGGAGACAGGCGCAGAGTTGCGGCGGTAGAAGATGATGAATTGTCAAGGGCGATCGCTGCGTGCGATCGATTTCTCACAGCATTGATGGGAAGGAAGAAGGAAGAAGGAAGAGGGAAGAAGGAAGAAAAAGAAACTATTCCCAATGCCCAATGCCCAATGCCCAATGCCCAATTACCAATTGCTGAAATTTGCGATAATTTAGCCGAAATTTACTTGCATTTGGGAAATGCTTTAACAGAGTACGGCGGGCACGAATCTGCCACCACTTATTATCAAAAAGCTTTGCAAATTCAGCCCAAAAATGCAGAGCTTTACTGGCGGGTGGGAAATTCCTTAGCCCAGCAACAGCGCTTGGGCGCAGCAATTGCAGTTTACCGCATAGCTTTGACGATTCAACCTGCTTTACCGCAGGTTTATTTTGAGTTGGCAAAACTGCTGGAAAAACAGGGGCGCTGGGAACGGGCGATTGATTATTATCAAAAAGTTTTAGAACTGCAATTGCACGGGTATGGGGAGCAGAAAGAATGGAAAACAAAGAGTTTTATCTTGCCAGATAACACCTCTCTAAAACCTCCTCACGGTATTTATTTAGCGAGTTGGGATTGGCTAGTTAATGCTAAGCTGGATGCTGATAATTATGTGGAAATATTTTGGAAATCGGCACCAGAAGCAAGTGCAGAAAATATTCCGAATTCCCAATTTGCGATCGCTAATTCCAAATTGGCTAATTCCGATTGTGCGGGGTTAACTTGCGGGCTGTGTTTGCAGCGGCTTTCTAAGTGGTTCGATCCGGTGCATTTGGGTTGGGGAGTTTGCCGTTTGTCCAACTCGCAACCGATACCTGTGGAGGCGCCCAAGACTTTTGTGGCAGCAATTCCCAACGGGCGAGTTTGGATTGTGCCGCAGGAAAATTATTGGCTGATTTGCAAGGCGATCGCTGTAATTACTCCTGACAATTATTTGTTGGCTGATGTGTCGAGAGATTACCCGGGATTTTTGCCGGGATGCGAAAAGCATGATGTGAGAAAACACAGCGTTTTTCAGTTAGAATCCTTTCCAGGTTTAAAGCAAATTGATGGCAGCGTGGCGGTGCTTTCTGGTTTGTCGGGGAATGTCTATTTTCACTGGATGGTTGACGTTTTGCCGAGGATAGAATTGCTGCGGCACAGCGGTAGGGATTTGGCGGAGATTGATTGGTTTTTGGTGAATAGTTGTCAGCACCAATTTCAGCGGGAAAGTTTGAGAATTCTGGGCATTCCCGAAGAAAAAGTCTTGGAGAGCGATCGCTTGCCTCACATTCAAGCAACCGAGTTAATTGTGCCGTCTTTTGCGGGATATTTGGGCTGGCCTTCTGGGTGGGCGATGGATTTTTTGAGGCGGGAGTTTCTCAAGGGAATTCTACCTAGTTCGATATATCCCAAACGCATTTATATCAGCCGCAGCAAAGCCAGATATCGACGAGTTTTGAACGAGGAAGATGTGGTTGAGGTTTTGGAGAAATTTGGGTTTGTTTCTATTTTGCCGGAGTCGATGTCTTTGGCAGAGCAAATTGCTCATTTTTTCCACGCTGAGGTAATAGTTACAGCCCACGGCAGCGGATTGACAAATACGATTTTTTGTGGCAAGGGAACTAAAGTAATTGAGTTGGTGTCGCCTCACTATATCAGCCATTATTACTGGGGAATCAGTCAATATTTGCAGTTGGAACATTACTTTTTAACTGGCGAGGCTTTTGAATGCTATCCTATTAGACAGTTGATGTATCAGAATTCGCTGACTGAGGATATTTTAGTGAACTTGAGTTCGCTGAAAAGGATGGTTGAGGTGGTGGGTTTGAGTTAGTTGGTGTCTGGAGCAAGTTTAATTATGCCCTCGATTGAGAAGATGGAAAAGGCAGCGGTTGATTTGAGTCGGCAAGCAGAAGTTTATTTAGCTGATGGAAGGTTAAATGAGGCAGTTTCTGCTTGCGAGTCAGCGTTGAAAATTGAACCGAATTTGGCGGCAGCTTGTCAGACGCTGGCAAAGGTGATGCAGGTTCGAGGTGAAATCGAGCAAGCTAAGCAGTGGTATGAAGCGGCAATCGATCGCAATCCAAATTTGCCGGAAGTTTATGCTAATCTCGGCATTTTGTATTCTCAAGAAAAACAGTGGGAAAAGGCGATCGCCAATTGTGAAAAAGCAATTTCGCTAGCGCCGAATTTTGCTGCTGTTTATCGGCAGTTGGCGAGAATTTGGACGCAGTTAGAGAAGGGGGAAGAGGCGGCAGACTGTTGGTATCAAGCTTTTAATATCGAGCCGAATTGGGCCACGGCTGAGGAACACGTGACTCTGGGAAATAGTTTGGTTGAATTGGGAAAGTTCGATCGCGCTATTGAATGTTATTCGCGGGCAATTAAGTTAAACCCGAAGCTAGCAACAGCTTATCACAATTTGGGGGAAATGCTGATTGGCCAGAAGCGGTGGGATGAGGCGATCGCCAATTACCGACAAGCCATTGCCATCAATCCCAATTCGTTTGAATCTTATCACAGTTTGGGTAAAACTTGGGCGGAGCGAGGAGAAGTCGATCGGGCGATCGCCTGTTACCGCAAAAGCATCGAACTCAATCCAAATTATGCTCGTGCTTATGTGGGTTTAGGTAATGTTTTGGTGCAGAAGCGCGAGTTGGATGAAGCCATTAAATGCTACCGTCAGGCTCTTGAAATCAATGATAATTCCTACTGGGCATACAATTGCTTAGGGGATGCTTTAGCTCAAAAACAACTGTGGCCCGAAGCTATTAGTTGCTACCGCAAAGCTATTGCAATAAATCCCAATATTCCATGGTTTTATGTCAATTTGGGAGTTGCCTTAACCTGCGAAAAATCCTGGGATCAAGCTGTGGCTGCTTACCTGCACGCGGTTCAGATTGAGCCGAATTTGACGGGAATCAATCAGCGGTTGGGATATGTTTTGCGGAAGCGCAGCGAATCGGGTTTAGACAGCACAATTGAAACTTATTCCCAAGGTGTAGAGGTACTTGCAAGTGGGAAAGTTTACCATAGCTTGCTGGCAATTGAGTTAGATGGAGCAGAGTTTTATATAAATTTAGGCAATAGTTTAGCGAAACAGAAGCAGTTGGAAGGTGCGATCGTATTTTATAGCATGGCACTGCAAATTGAACCCAATGCTGCGGAAGTTGTTGCAAAACTACACGAGGTTCGGGCGAAACAACAGGAGTTATACGCACAAATTGCCACTTACCGTCACCAAATAGAAATCGAGCCGACAAATTCTAAGCCTTACAACGATTTAGGAAATATTTTACCGCAATTAGGGGAATTAGAAGAAGCAATTATTTGTCACCAAAAAGCGAGCGAATTGAGGGGTTGGCCTGAGTGTGGGGCGAAAGATTATCAATTTACCCAAGATTGGTTTACCCACAATATCCCTATTTGGAAACGGCATTTGCAGGAATTTACCGGAATTGCGGATTTTCAAGTGGTGGAAATTGGCAGTTTTCAGGGAATGTCGGCTTGCTGGCTGCTGGATAATATTTTAACTCATCCGACGGCAAAGATTACTTGTATTGATTTGTATTTTCAACAACATTTTAAGGGCAATATTGTTAAAACAGGAGCAGCAGATCGGGTAATTGAATTAGAAGGTTACTCTCAAGATTTGTTAGTGAATTTGGCCTCGGAATATTACGATGTTGCTTACATTGATGGCTGTCACAAACCTACCAGCGCTCTGCAAGATGCGATTTTATCTTGGAGGTTGGTGAAAGTTGGGGGATTGATGATTTTTGACGATTACGAGTTTACGTTTCCCGACAGCCCGGAGCAAGATACTAAAATTGGGATAGATGTTTTTTTGGAGATGTTTGGAAGTCAGTTAGAAGTAGTACACAAAGGCTATCAACTGATTGTCAAAAAAATCGGCAATCAAAGTTTGGGTGAAGAGCAAACTCTGGTGTCTCTAGGTTGGGAAAAGTTGGGAGATATTGCAGCAAATGCCGGTTATTTGGATGAGGCGACCGCCCGGTATCAAACAGCTATTAAAATTAAGTCTGGCAACTACTTAACTTACCACAAGTTGGGTAAATCTCTGCAAAAAAAAGAACTATTTGACGAAGCTCGGGCCGCTTACCAACGGGCGATCGCACTCAACCCTAATTTGAGTTGGGTTCACCACTTTTTGGGGGAAACTTTACAGGCAATTGAGGAATACGACGAAGCCGCTGCTGCTTACCGCAAAGCTATTGAGTTAAATCCAGATTTTTGTTGGACTTACAACAATTTAGGTGATGTACTGATGGAGCTTTCTGAGTGGGAGGAAGCTGCTGTTGCTTACCGCAAGTTAGTTGAACTAAATCCCGATTTTTGTTGGTCTTACGATAGATTAGGTAAGGCTTTGGTTGCTCTGGAAAATTGGGAGGAGGCGGCCGCGGCTTACCGCAAAGCTATTGAATTAAATTCCGATGATTGTTGGCTGTACAATTGTTTGGGAGAAGTTCTGGAATCACAAGAAAATTGGCCCGAAGCAGCAGTGGCTTTTGGTCGTGCTATTGAGCTAGAATCTGATCATAGTTGGCTGTACAAAAAGTTGGGTGATGCACTGCGGAAGCAAGGAGAATTGGAAAGGGCGATCGCCATTTACGAAAAAGGCATCAATCTCGATCCAAAATCGTGTTGGTGTTACGAAGGATTGGGTTTGAGTTTAATGGCTAAACAGCAGTGGGAACCTGCAATCACTAATTTAGTTCAAGCCCTGCAAATTAAACCCGATTTGTTTGAAGCTTACGATAATATAGGTTATGCTCTGGGACAACAAGGAGAAGGCGATGAGAGCGATCGGGCAAATTGCAGCAATCTAATCTTACCCTTAAGTATTCTCAAAAAATACTGTGGGTTTACAGAAGATTTGACCGTTGCAGCAGAATCCAATCCTAACCTCACCTGCATTGACATTCATCCTGCGAGTCAAATCAATTTATCAGATTCCAAAACAATCGACACCAGCCGCAGATTTTGGGAACATCAAAGTCATTCGAGAAAAGCTTTTGTTGCCGTCTTGCCAAACGGACGAGCTTGGGCAGATGTTGTGACTACCGCTGTGATTACTTCAGACAATAAACTTGTTGCTGATATTTCAATGGGCTGTTCTGAATTGGTAATCACTTCCGACAAATTGCCTCCCGCTGAACACTTGGAGGGAAATGTGGCTTTTTTATCTGCTCGCTGGGGTGGAGCCGCTTATTTTCATTGGATGTTTGATGTGATTACGCGCTTTGATCTTTTGCAGCGTAGCGGATTGATAGAAACTATAGATAAGTTTGTTGTCAATGCCAGGGATTATTCCTATCAAGCAGAAACTTTAGATACTTTAGGAATTCCTCAAAATAAACTTTTAGAAAGTCGCTGCAGTTTACACATTGCCACTGATAAATTAATAGTTCCATCAATATCTTATGACGGATCGGGGGCGGTTTCAAAATGGAAGTGTGAATATCTCAGAAAGACTTTTTTAAAGGAACAACAGCCACTAAGCACCGACTATTCGGAGCGGATTTATATCAGCCGCCAACAAGCTTCCTATCGGCGAATCGTCAACGATGAAGAGGTAATTAAATACTTAGAAAAATTTGGGTTCCGCAGTGTCAAGCTGGAAACGATGTCGATAGCGGAACAAGCATCGTGTTTGGCTGCTGCTAAAGTAGTTGTCGCACCCCACGGAGGGGGGTTAACAAATCTAGTTTTTTGCAGTCCGGGAACTAAGGTAATTGAGATTTTTTCTCCCCTTTACGTTCCCTATTGTTATTGGATGATTAGCAATTTGTGCGGTTTGGAACATTACTATTTAATTGGTGATTTGGTTGATGATGGAACTCCGACCAAACCTTTACATAAGGATATGCAGTTGGATTTGAACTCGCTGGAAAAATTACTGGCTATGGCAGGAGTTTTGCATGGATAATGACTACCACAATTTGGGGAATTCCCTGCAAGAAAGCGGTAGGTTTGATGAGGCTGTTGCTGCTTACAAAAAAGCTATTGAATTAAATCCCAAGTTTTCCTGGTCTTATCACAGTTTGGGCGATGTTTGGCTGAAACTTGCAAAATGGGAGGAAGCTGTCGCTGCTTACAAAAAAGCTGTTGAGTTAAATCCCGATTTTTCTTGGTCTTATCACAATCTGGGCGATGCTTTGCTGAAACTTCGGCGATGGGAAGAGGCTGCTGCTGCTTACCGCTGCGAGATTGCACTCAACTCGGATTTTGCTTGGTCTTTTTGCAATTTAGGCGACGCTTTAACTAAACTAAAACAGTGGGATGAAGCTATCGCCACGTATTTAAAAGCTGTTAAAATTGATGGAGATTTGCCGGAAATTTACGAGAAGTTGGGATATGCTCTCGGACAAACAGATTCTGATTTAAAGTTGGTGTTAGAACAATATCAATTGCAAATTACACCGGAAAATTGGGAGTTTTATTTGAAGTTAGGAGAGAATTTAGCCAAGTACGATCGCCCAAAAAGCGCAATTATTATTTACAAATTGCTATTGACAAGGATGCCGAGTTGTGCAGAAATATCAGCGAAATTAGAGGACTTGTTGCAGCAGCAAGAAAAGTGCGGTCGCGCATTAGCCTCATCTCGCGCAACGGTAGCCCAACAACCCGATGATTGCTGGTCTTATTATAATTTAGGTGCTGTTCTGAGCCACCAAAAATATTGGGAGGAAGCGGCGGCGACATTTTTCCAAGCAATAGAAATAAATCCCGATCTTCCTTGGTGGTTTTATTACAATTTGTGGGAAGTTTTTGTTAGGCAAAACAAGCTCGATGAAGTTGAGAACTTGTGCCGAGAAGTTGTTGCAGCTAAACCGGAGGCTTTTTGGCCTTATCTGAATTTGGGGGAAGCTTTGACAAGGCAAGGTAAAATTGCTGAGGCGATTGATTTTTATCGAACTGTCAGTTACAAACAAAGTTTTGCATCTCTTATCAGTAAGAGAACAGGCAAGATGCCTGTTCCACAAGAAGATACAGGCAAGATGCCTGTTCCACAAGAAGATACAGGCATCTTGCCTGTTCCACAAAATTGGGACTTAAAACCAGTCCAAGTTCCTAACTTTATAATTATTGGTTCTCAGCGGTGCGGGACGACTTCTCTGTATACTTATTTAGCTCAACACCCGCAAATTTTGACTCCGATTAAAAAGGAGATGGATTTTTTTTCGTGGCACTTTGACAGAGGGATTGATTGGTATTTGGCTCATTTTCCGCCCATGCCTCCGGGAGAGGAATTTGTAACTGGCGAAGCAAGTCCGAGCTATTTTGACTATCGGGAAGCACCGGAACGTCTCTACAGCGCATTTCCAGAGGCGAAACTGATTGTACTGTTACGAAATCCGGTCGATCGGGCGATTTCTCAATTTTATCGCTTGACTGACTTAAACTGGGAATCGCGAGCGCTCGATCGAGTAATTAGCGATGAAATTGAACGGTTGAATCAAAATCCAGAATACATCATCGGCGAGGAACCGGGCAATTATTTAGCTCGCGGTAGGTACATAGAATTTATTAAAAACTGGCGGACTTTCTTTCCTACAGAACAGTTGCTAATTTTGAAAAGCGAAGATTTTTATGCAGATGCAGCGACAACAGTCAAGCCAGTTTTAGAATTCTTAGATTTGCCGGGATATCAATTGTCTGAGTACCAAAATGCTAATCCCGGTTCTTACCAGCGAGTAAATGAATCGGTTCGCGACAGGTTAAGCGATTATTTCCGACCTTACAATCAGGAATTAGAGGAATATTTGGGGAGGCAGTTTGATTGGGAATAAAGTTGAGCTAAGATTAGAACAACTTGTAAGGAGGTAATACCGATGCTGACGAGCGAGCTAGATACGCTACTTAAGGAACAAGCATTCCAACGCCAAGATCCTGAAGATCGCTACATTACCGATAGCGCCAACTGGGAACAATACGAGACACTGCTGAATCGGATTGGAGATGCGGCAGGATATCGAGTTACTTATTTAGATGGAGTTTTGGAAATTATGTCGCCTTCTCGCCGCCATGAAAGTAGAAAAACTCGCATTGGAGATCTGCTGCTTATTTATTTTGTAGAAGCTGACATCGAATATTTCCCTTTTGGGTCTACAACTCTGCGACAAGAGGAAAAACGTGGCGGTACGGAACCAGATGAAGCTTACTGTATTGGCACAGATAAAGAATTTCCCGATTTGGTAATTGAAGTGATTGTTACCAGTGGCAGCATCAATAAACTAGAACTGTATAGAAGGTTGAATGTGCGAGAGGTTTGGTTCTGGCGAAATGACCGATTTTCTATCTACCATTTGCGAGAAGAAATCCCGGTTGAATTCGTGTCAAACTGCGGTTATGAATTAATCACACAAAGCGAATTGCTACCGGTAATTGATATCGATATATTGACAGAATGTGTAAAAAATCCTCACCCGTTAGCAGCAGCAAAGGAATGGAGACAGAATTGCCGACCTACTTAAACAGCAAGTTTTAAATCTGCTAGCTGTCGCAAAGACAATGAACTGAGCTCGCGCGCGCCACGAGATTGATTCGGACTATGATTCAAACTATCGTCGCAAAGACAATGGACTGAGCTCGCGCGCGCCCAAGTCCGAGAAAAAACCCGCCTAGCCTTGACAAGTCATACTCGTTATGAGTACGCTATAATAAGCAAAGGAATTGAACCCAAGTACCCAAAAATTTAAAATCATGCTGACGAACCAAGAAGGTCAAAGAGTACCCAAAGTCACCTTTCGCACTCGCAAAGACAACGAGTGGGTCGATGTCACCACCGATGATATATTTGCAGGCAAAACCGTAGCAGTGTTCTCGCTGCCTGGAGCTTTTACTCCCACTTGTTCGTCAACGCACCTCCCCGGTTACAACGAATTGGCGAAAGTTTTCAAAGAAAACGGCGTAGATGAAATCGTTTGCATTTCCGTCAA
This sequence comes from Microcoleus sp. w1-18aA5, assembly GCF_036701705.1. Classification (NCBI taxonomy): domain Bacteria; kingdom Bacillati; phylum Cyanobacteriota; class Cyanophyceae; order Oscillatoriales; family Microcoleaceae; genus Microcoleus; species Microcoleus sp. w1-18aA5. The sequence goes on from NZ_JAUPTE010000020.1 coordinate 15,671, forward strand.
TGACACCTTTGTGATGAACGAGTGGGCCAAAGACCAAGAAGCAGACAATGTGACATTAATTCCCGACGGTAACGGCGAATTTACCGAAGGCATGGGAATGCTGGTAGACAAAACAGATTTAGGCTTTGGCAAGCGGTCTTGGCGTTATTCGATGCTGGTAAAAGATGGCTTGGTTGAAAAAATGTTTATTGAGCCAGAGGAACCGGGCGACCCTTTCAAAGTGTCCGATGCCGAGACGATGCTCAACTACATCAACTCCGCAGCAACCAAGCCGAAGGTAGTTTCGCTGTTTACAAAAATGGGCTGTCCCTTCTGCGCTAAGGCTAAGGCAATGCTGAGTCAGAAGGGCTTGGATTATGAAGAAATCGTCTTGGGCCGGGATATCACAACTCGATCGCTCCGGGCTGTGACTGGGGCTACAACAGTGCCGCAAGTATTTATCGACGGCAAGTTGATCGGTGGTTCCGAAGCCCTAGAGTCTTATTTGTCTGTTGCTTAATTAAACAACAATAACTTAGCCTGCGGGTGCACAGTGCACACCTTCGTTGTAGGGTGCGTACTGTGCACCTTTGCCGTATTTGGGGGTATTTAGCCCGATCGAGCTTCTGAGTCAAAAGTTTGATCGGTCTATTGATCCATTCTCGTGCAACAATTACTGGGGAAGTAATATTAAAAACGCAACGAATGGGAGTGACCGATCGTGGATTTGAGTTTAGTATCGTCAAATATCTTAAATCCCCCAATATTAGCTTTTTTCATGGGAATGCTGGCCATTTTTCTCAAATCTGATTTAGAAATTCCAGCGCCCATCCCTAAACTGTTTTCGCTGTACCTGCTGTTTGCGATCGGATTTAAAGGTGGCGTCGAACTGTCCAAAAGCGGAATTGACCAGCAAATCGCCCTGACAATTTTGGCAGCGATGCTGATGTCAATGCTAGTACCAGTTTATACTTTTTTCATACTGAGAATCAAACTTGACTCCTACAATGCTGCCGCGATCGCAGCCACCTACGGTTCCATCAGCGCCGTCACATTTATCACCGCAACCTCCTTCCTCACAGCACAGGGGATCGACTTTGACGGTTACATGGTAGCCGCGCTAGCATTAATGGAATCCCCAGCAATTATAGTCGGTCTGATTCTAGTTAGTGTATTTGGTGGGGAAGAAGGAAAACGCGAAATAGTTTGGTCCGAAGTGTTGCAAGAAGCATTCCTAAACAGTTCAGTTTTTCTGCTGATTGGCAGCCTAATTATGGGCGTACTGACCGGAGAACATGGTTGGGAAGTTATGAGTCCGTTTACTCAAGACTTGTTTTACGGAGTTCTGACTTTTTTCTTGCTAGACATGGGGCTGGTTGCTGCTAGCAGAATTAAAGATTTGCAAGAAGCAGGAATTTTTCTGATTGGCTTTGCAATCCTAATTCCCATAGTCAACGCAGTAATTGCTTTGGTAATAGCCAAATTAATCGGAATGCCGCAGGGAGATACTTTGCTGTTTGCCGTATTGTGCGCGAGTGCTTCTTATATAGCAGTACCAGCAGCCATGCGCCTAACTGTTCCCGAAGCGAATCCAAGTCTTTACATTTCAACGGCCTTAGCAGTGACATTTCCATTTAATATCATTGTAGGCATTCCCCTGTATCTATACGGAATCAATATGTTTTGGAGGTGAGATGATGGAGTCAGTCAAAAGAGTAGAAATCATAGCCCACTCAGTAGAACTCGGCAAGATTTTAGACGGTTTAGACAAAGCTGGCGTACCCGGTTATTCGGTGATCCGTGATGTCGCTGGAAAAAGCACTAGGGATCACGTTTCCCGTGATTCATCAATGACGGCGCTGGATAACATTTATGTGCTTGCTTTTTGTTCACCAGCTCAAGTTTCAGCAGTTGCAGAAAACATTAGACCCGTACTCAATAAATTTGGTGGGTCGTGTTTTATTTCAGATGCGGTGGAATTGCTAATTACTAGGTGCGTCGGGTAGTCATTAGTTATTAGTGATTGGTGATTATACCAATTCGGAAAATTTGAGCTGCACCTATAACAATCCTCGCATCATTTGTAAATTTCTTACTCTCTCCCCGCCAGTTCGGGGAGAGTTGGGGTGGGGTAAAAAAATTACGACTCCTGCAAGGATTGCTATAGATTGTATGCCCTATGTCTAGGGACACGGCATTGCTGTGTCCTTGCGCGTATCTGCGACTTTAATCCTAGGCTTTGGTTCCGACAATCGCCACTGGTGAGAATGCCAATCCGTTTCGCCTTTTGAATAAGTTTTTTATTATTACTTTAGACTGATTTTGAAAAAGCGATTTTGAAAATAATTTCTGTCTATTATAGCACTTTTACAATTTGACTTAAATCAGCCATTAGCCATTAGTCAGCGGTTATTTCAGGATGAATTGCCCTTCCCAGCCGGGGGAGAATTCAGAATTCTTAAGAGATAGAAAAGAATCAGTTGCAAAAATCAGTGAGCGTGGTAAATTCTAAGCCACAACAGGCGATCCTCTGCGAGGACTTCGCTAACGCCCGATCGACTAACGATATTTTCAATAGGAGTTTAAACATGGCTGCATTAAAAGTCGGCATCAACGGATTTGGTCGCATCGGACGGCTAGTCATGCGTGCTGGCATCAAAAACCCCAACATCGAATTTGTCGGCATTAACGACTTAGTTTCGCCAGAAAACCTGGCTTATCTTTTCAAATACGACTCCACCCACGGCATTTACGACGGCGAAGTTGAAAGCAAACCAGACGGGATTGTCGTTGACGGAAAATTTATCCCCTGTACAGCGATTAGAAATCCTGCCGAATTGCCCTGGGGTAAATCCGGCGCAGATTATGTTGTAGAATCTACCGGATTGTTTACAGATTTTGAAGGCGCATCAAAACACTTGACGGCGGGAGCAAAACGAGTAATACTTTCAGCACCGACAAAAGACCCGGAAAAAGTGCCAACTTTTCTAGTAGGCGTCAACCACCACAAATTTGACCCGGCAAAAGATACGGTTGTTTCTAATGCTAGCTGTACGACGAATTGTTTAGCACCAATCGCCAAAGTGATCAACGATAACTTCGGATTGGAAGAAGGTTTAATGACTACAGTTCACGCAATGACAGCTACTCAACCAACTGTAGACGGCCCTAGCCAAAAAGATTGGCGGGGAGGACGCGGTGCAGCTCAAAATATTATTCCATCTTCGACCGGTGCAGCGAAAGCTGTTACTTTGGTGTTGCCAGAATTGAAAGGAAAATTGACTGGAATGGCTTTGCGCGTGCCAACTCCCGACGTGTCTGTAGTTGACCTTACTTTCAAAACGGCGAAGGAAACTAGCTATAAAGAAATTTGCGAGGCAATGAAAAAAGCTTCAGAGGGCGAACTCAAAAACATTCTTGGATATACTGAGGATGCAGTTGTTTCGACAGATTTTAAGGGCGACGCGCGATCGAGCATTTTCGATGCAGGTGCGGGAATTGAACTGAATTCTAAGTTTTTCAAAGTTGTTTCCTGGTACGACAACGAGTGGGGTTATTCTAGCCGCGTGATTGACTTAATGCTGTCTATGGCCGAGAAAGACGGAATTTTGAATAATTAATTTTTTTGGGGTGGCATTTTGGGCGGGCTCGCGTATCCACCCCACAAACAAATTCCTATGATTTTTTGTGGAACGGGCTGTCCGGCCCGTTCCTGATCATGTTATCTAATGTGAGTTAAACTTTTTTTATTTCCGATTCGATCGCGCTTATGTCTGAATTACCACCGCTGAATAACGAAACTATTTGGGCTATTCTCAACGAAGAAATCGACGATGCTGCTGTCAACCGATTAGTTTGGCAATATCTGGGCTACCGCTGGGATGCCGAGACTGACAAGTGGAACAGTGCAGGTGTTGCAGCCGAGTGGCGGCAAGAGTACCCGGAACCGCCGGATTTTATCGATTCTAGGCCGGCGACGGTAAAATTGACTCGATCGACTCCTCCAGAAAACAAGCAGTTGCTGAAGGAAAAATTGGGCTTTAAAGGCTATAAAATTGGGGAATTCGGGCCCAGACAGACTCGCAGGGCGACGATGGCTAATTGGTTGATGGGTTTTATGGAAGCTGGGGCGTAAGAGGAATTTTGGATGGCTGTGCGGTTGTGGCCACCGTTAAAGTACAGAGATATTAAATTTATTGGCAGGAAAACCCCTAAATCCCTATAAAGGATTGAAAGCTTGATTAAACTCTTCCTTTCTTTCTCAGTGTCCTCTGCGTCCTCTGCGGTTAATTAACCAAAATTAAGCCTGTTGAAAGTCCCAACACACTAAAGCCCGCCAATTCCAACCTCCTCACCCCCCAACCCTGACATCGGACTGTTCCGTAAAGTATCCTAGAGTCGGCACAAAACAACTGTGAGGTAAGCTTTATGAAAACAACCACCATATCTCGCTTAACCAGCATTTCCCTCGCTACTCTAATGCTAGCAGGCGTCTCAGTAAATGCGATCGCCACACCAGCCACCACCGAACCCGCAACCCAACTCGCCCAAGCAACGGCCAAAAAACGCCTCGTCGTCATGGACTTCGACTACGGCCCCACCAACAGCTATTACACTTCCTACAGGGGAGTCGGCGCCGCCAAAGGCATCAGCGAACTGTTAATCAACGAACTCGTCAACAACGGCACTTATACAGTAGTCGATCGCAGCAAACTCGAACAAGTGCTCAAACAGCAAAATCGCAGCGGCGCGATGGATGCTGGCACAGCAGCCGAAATTGGCAAACAATTAGGAGTTGACGCCGTGCTCATCGGCACCATTACCAAGTTTAATATCGACAAACAATCCGGCGGCGGCAGTTTCATGGGAATCGGCGCGGGTTCACAAAAAACCAAAGCTACCGTTCAAATAGATGTGCGGTTAATCGGTACAGCTTCGGGAGATATTCTTGCCACAGCCAAAGCAGTAGGAGAAGCAGATCAAAGCGATTCTAATATTTCTGTCAGAGGTATCAGCAGCAATTCTGGCAGCAGCAATGAAGACTCACTTTTGAGCGCGGCAGTTGACAAAGCCGTATCCCAAATGGTGACTAAACTGGCAGAAGTATCTAATAAATTAGGTTAGCAATTTTGAAACCTTGTTAGATTTGAGATTGGTAATTTAATAATTTCCCATCTCAAATCTAAAATTATGCCAGCTACTTGACCACCGATGGTATCAGTTATATCATGTCCGATCGATTAACCATAATATCCCGGTCGGGGCGGGTTTTTGAGATTGTTAATTATTGCCAGGTACTGTTGGGTCACGGGCCCCTGCAAAAAACGCGATCGCTCGGCCGGACATGATATTAATCTTAGTTTTGTTGAGAAATCTGCATTTTTGTTTCTACTAAACTCTATCAATTTAGATAAATATACTCAAGCATTAACAGTTTAATTTGCATTGGGATTTGAGTCAGAATCAACACATTTCCCCTTTTGAATTTGGTTTAAAGATAGGTTAGAGACTACTTTAGAAATGGCATCTTGTTCTTGAATCCATCCGATTTCCCCCGGTTGCAGCTTGGCGCTTTCTACTTCAACTGTTGCCTTAACTGGCGGGGAAGGCGAGGGATTTGCCACAGCGCGAGATGGATTCAGTGTCGGTTTTGAAACTGTAGAAAAATCTTTATTTGACTCGGGTTTGGGAGAGTTCGATCGCACTATTTCAGGAATCGAACAAACTTTCAATTCCAGCCAATTGCCTTGAGGCGTAAGCTGTTTGTTTGTCACCTGCAAAACGCTGCCGGCTGGGACTGTTCCTTTGACAGTCAACTCACCGATTGCGCCTTGCAAATCCAAGCCATCGCCCTCTTTTCCTAATTCCCCAGTCGCAGAACTTTTAATCTCTATAAACGAGCCTGTTTCTAAAGATTTGACCGGAGAAGCTACAGATTCAACTGTTTTCTCCGGCGTCTTTCCAGCTTTAATTAAACCGCGTTTCCCGAAAATCGACTCCCCGGCAGTATCAATCGCGCGACCCACCGGAGGGATGAAAAAATAAGCAAATACACCCCCCAAGCCTAATAAAAATAAAATTTTCAGCAGCAGCGAAAATGGGCTTTTGCTTTTTTCCGGCTGTAACAACTGCGTTTTTCCTTCAGAATTCGCACCGCCAAGGCTTGTGGGCCCATTCAAATCCGTTGGCATATCCTCGCTATCGGAAATTAGTTCGATCGGCGTATCTAAAGGTGCGACAGACAGTTCTGTAAAAGTATTGCCGTCTTCCCTCAAATGTGCTTGACAGTGAATTAAAGCAACAGTGACGTTATCGTGACCGTTTCTAGTATTAGCAATCTCAATCAGTCGATCGCGCGCCTTACCCAAACTAATGCTACCGTCGAGAATTGGCAAAATCTCCGCTTCCCAACATTCCTCAACCCGGTCTTTATCACTCAAACCGTCGGAACACAGCAGCAAAACGCAGTCTTCATCCACCGGAAAACGCTGTATAGTCGGGTGCAGAGTGTTGGACGAAGTAATCCCCAAAGCTTGAATCAGAGCTCCGGCGGCCACTTGTTCCAAAGCATCCCGGTAGAGAGAGTAGCCCAAACGCACCTCGCGGCAAGCCACATTATCATCGAGAGTAACTTGATAGCAGCCGGTACGAGTAATCCAGTAAGCCCGACTGTCTCCGACGTGGGCGACATAGAGCTCGTGAATATGGGCTAAACCCATAACTAGCGTAGTTCCCATCCGCTGGCGGCCTTGGCGGTGTTCGCTGTCGTTGCGACTGGCTATCTTGTCGTTAGCAGCACAAGCCGCCCGTTCCAGCTTGGAAGTCAGGCTCAATGGGTCCCAATTAGCCTGATGCAGGGGCATTTGCTGCAACTTGTCGCACAGCACACCAATTGCTTCTTCCGAAGCGACTTCGCCGCCGTCTTGTCCACCGATACCGTCGCAGACGATCGCGCAAGCTTCTGCGCCCGGGTTTCCTGCGAACAGCGTACCGCTGGGCGGATAGCAAGCATCTTCATTGTGAGCGCGGGATCTGCCTACATCCGTGCCCGTGGCAATTTCAACGTGACGATCGTAAAATCGGCCGCACTTTGCCAAAGCTTTATCCAACTGGCCCATCAGTTGTTCGCCGTGGCGCACTTGACCGGCAACCATTTGCTGGCAAAGTTGCCTTAAAAAATTGGCAATAGTTGGGTGAGCATCTTCGAGCCACTGCTGCCACAATTTGCCCAACTGCGACAAATGAGGCGGTTTGCGATCGGGCTGCAATTCCAGAAACCGCACCAATTGCCCTTCCACCCGTAGCAGTTCGGGAGTCAGCAGCGTCGAAGCCACGCCCTGAGCGATACAAGGCTGCCACAACTGGGCCATTTGCCACAGCCAATTGAGCTGGCGCATCGCTGCGGCTCCTTTCCAGGAGTCCGCCAATTCCGGCATTAAAGATTCCGTCACCTTCAAAATAGGCACGTTTTCCAGTAGCCAGATATCTCCCGATAGCTTGCTCATCCTGGACGATACCAGGCCGTATACTTGAGGTACGTGCAACTGATAGGCAAACAGTCTCAGATAAGGAGTGACAACACTCGGAATCTCTTCGGGCAGTTCCGGCAAGTGTTCGGGTTGAGTATCGACAAGAAGTCGATCGCGCTTGACCAAGTAGCGACCAGCGATCAGATCGCCTGGCTTACACCCTTTGATCCCTTCACCTAAAGCCCATAAGTAGTGTTTTGCCACAGAGTTTTGCATAAGGGTTCCTGACGCCTTTGGGCAAGCGTGCTGATCTGAACTATTTTAGCGATTGAACCTCGACGGGTTGATACGTGGCGATTATTTGACACCCCCGCTTTCTCAACAGACGCAGATTCTTAAGACTTCGCAGTCCTAATATCCTGATTTTTCAGGTTCCCGGGCTCACCACGTTTCCACTGTTGTGTGCGTAGTGATATCTGACTTTCCCCCAGTCTAGGGGTAGGTTTTAATGTCTTGTACTGACACGAACAGTTTACCATTTTGTTGACTGCCGGATGAATTTTACTATGAGCTTTCAGGGTTAGACGATCGCGCGACACCCCAGTCATCGGTTGGAAATCACGCTGTTTTCAGCATATTCCTGATAGCGGCAATTTCCGAAGAAATCGCAGCACTCAAGGGAATTGAGATTTTATACTAACTCTAATGGTATGATGCTGCTAGGTAGAAATCACCTGAGCCGACAGGTATAAATAAATATCACTTCTCGGTTTTCTCGCCAAGGGTGTTCATTGCCTCTTGACCGAGTTTCGCAAGTTAAGTTAAATTTAACCTGGTCCAAAGACGGATAAAAGCCCCCAGATTCATCTCTGGAGTCCATCTAAAGTATAAAATCTACAATCTCACATCTCACATCTCACATCTACTGCCGGATGCCAGCCCCCGACAGGAGTCGGGGAGAGAAAAAAAAATTAGATATTAGTTCAAGCCCCCAGATTCATCTGTGGAGTCAATCTAAAATCTAAAATCGACTGACCGGCCTCTGCAAGCTGTTGAGAATTGTAAAAGTTCATTAAACTTTTAAGCATTAATAAACAATAGTAGTATCATCTACTCATAGAAATCAAGAATGTTGCGAGCGTTAAGAATGGAAAATCCAAATGCAGCTAACAGAGCGACACATCATTAAATCTACGGAACACCGTTTTGCTGAAATTGATGAATTAGCTTTTAAATCCAAAAATCTCTACAAGGCCGCCAATTACATCATTCGTCAGAGTTTTGTTTATGGATGGGGCCACATCAATTACAACGAGATGAACCGTTTGATGAAATCTCATCAAGCATACAAGGCAATGCCCGCCAAGGTTAGTCAACAAATCTTGATGGTATTGGACAAGAATTGGAAATCCTTTTTTGAAGCAGTCAAAGCTTACAAAATTGATTCCTCTAAATTCACTGGTCGTCCGAAGCTACCGAAATATAAGGATAAGACCAAGGGTCGTAATATTCTTGTCTATACGATTCAGGCGATTAGCAGCAAGCAATTGAAGAAAGGAATTATCAAGCTTTCGGGTACGGAAATATTGATAAAGACCCAAGTAAATTCCGCTCAAATTTGCCAAGTTAGGCTGGTTCCCAAATGTGATTCCTATGTGATTGAGGTGGTTTATGATGAACCGGCGTCCACCGCCCGTGACGACACATTCGTAGCTAGTATTGATTTAGGTCTGAATAACTTAGCGGCGTTAACTTCAAATCAGCCGGGTTTTATACCTCTGTTGATTAACGGGCGTCCGTTGAAATCAATCAACCAGTTCTACAACAAACGTAAAGCACGGTTACAATATCAGTTAAAAGGAAGTCGCAAGAGTTCACCCCGCATTCAACGCTTAACTCGCTGTCGCCACCAAAAAGTCGATAATTACTTGCATCATACCAGTCGCCTAATTGTTGACCTTTTGGTCGCTAATCAAATTGGGACGCTAGTTGTCGGCAAAAATGCACAATGGAAAACCGAGATTGATTTAGGAAAGCAAACCAACCAAAACTTCGTCGGCATTCCTCATGCTCGACTGATTGAAATGATAGAATATAAAGCTCGATTGGTTGGGATGAAGGTAATCGTGCAAGAAGAATCTTACACATCTAGGTCGAATTTCCTGAATCTAGACCCGATTCCTGTGTACGGGAATACTGGCGCTGATGGTGTCACATTTAGCGGTAAGCGAATCAAGAGAGGTTTGTACAAGACATCGGTCGGTCAATTAATTAACTCCGATGTCAACGCCTCATACAACATCCTAAGAAAAGCAATCCCAAATGCGTTTAGCGATGGGATAGAGAGCTGTGTAGTTCAGCCAAGGCGAGTCAATCCGCTCAAAGTACGAGCGAAAGGGGAGGGACTCAATGCCTCCTATGTCATGTCATAAATGACTATACTTTTACTAGCTATTTAACCATGCCCCCACATGATCCCAGCGCCTTTCCCAAGAATTTGTCCGATCCGAAGCTGCCGCCTGCTGTTGAAATAGACGAAATACTCACTAGCATTCAACATTCTCACAGTTTCTATTACAAAGTGATGAATCTTGAGGTTTGGGCGCTGGTGGAAACCTTGGATGGGCTGTTTCCCGGCGCTTGGGGTCAGTTTATGACCAACCGTCAACTTGCAGTTAAACAGTTTTTGGAACGCGATCGCGTTCCAAATTCTCCAGTTGATGCTGGGGAGGCGGGGGAGAAGTCCGATCGAAGTCGGAAGAAGGAAGAAGCCGGGAGTCAGGAGTCAGGAGTCAGAAACAAGCAGGAAGAAGAATAAAAGCACATTTTCCCAATTCTCCCCATCTCCACCTTTCCTCTGTATCCAAGTCTAAATCTCCCTCCATCCCCAAAGCCAGAGACGAAACATAACCCTCTTTTTCCCCCGTACTCCCCTGATTAAGAGGAGTAGGAGGGATCGAAACTCAGCTACAAGCGACATTTATTATGGGTTTCAATCTTAACTTGACATAAATGCCGATCGCCCGATCGCCCTTACAGGTGAACTTTGGCATCAACTTGAGGCAATCCCATGCTGTAGTTGACAGCGCGGCTGTTGAGGTTGTAGCTGATTTGGCCTTTTTGTAAGAACGATCGTACCAAGTGTTCCAACTCCGAACCGATACGGCGGAGGTTGTACTCGGTCAAGTCTTCGCCCTCGTAAGCGTCTACGAGTTGGTCGAATTTGGCCTGTACCTGTTTGACTGACTCGTCATCCCAGTTAAGTTCGTTATCTGGGTCAATGTCGAGGGTCAAAAGGTCGTTGCTGGGTACGAGTTCGTTATCTTCGAGGATGGCGGTGTATATGCGAATATGGCGGGTTGTTGACTTAAGCTGCATGACTTCTTATGTGTAAAGATTTTTTGCTGAACTAATTGTAATGGGTCACAGACCTTTGCAGGAGAGTAGGTCGCCTGTTGTGCGATCGATCGGCATATCTCACTCCCCCTCCGACTTCAAGGCAAAGACTTGGAATCGGTAGTTTTGAAACCTACTTAATTCAAGACTAAAAACGAAAGCTTTCGTAAAGTATAATAATGCAGAATTGGCATAGGAGGACAAGGTGGAAGGCAAAAGATTTATTCACTCCCTGCAACTGCAAAACTTCCTTTCCTATGGAAGTGAAGGGGAAAAAATTGAACTGCAACCCCTGAATGTATTGATCGGTACTAACGCATCCGGCAAGTCTAACTTAATTGAAGCGATGGGAGTGTTGAAGGCAACACCTACCGACTTACTTACTCCGATTCGTCAAGGAGGTGGTATCAGCGATTTTCTGTGGAAAGGTGGAAAAGGTACTCCCACAGCAAAAATTGAGGCTATTTTAGATTACCCAGAACGAACGATGCCACTGCGCTATCAGATTAGTTTTACCGCAGTCGGTCAGAGACTTGAAGTAGTGGACGAAGCTATAGAAGATATGGCACCGCGCAATAGTTCTGAAAGCCAGCCATTTTTCTATTACCGTTATAGCGATCGGGGTCGCCCTGTTATCAATGTTATACAGGACAACGAGCAGCAACCAAGAACGCTGCGGAATCTGCGGCGAGAAGATATCATTCCCGATCAATCTATCTTATCTCAAAGAAAAGATCCCGAACTATATCCAGAACTATCATATCTGGGAAATAAATTTGCCGACATTGGTTTATATCGTAACTGGCAAACAGGGAGAGATTCAGTATCTAGAAAGGCTCAGCAAACTGACTGGCCAGAACATCCCCTCCTAGAAGATGGTGGCAACTTAGGACTGGTTTTAAATAACTTACAGTATCAATTAGGAAGTAGGCTGATTATTGAAAAATTACAACTGTTCTACGATGCAGCCGAAGAACTGAGTATCAAGATTTATGGCGGTACTGTCCAGATATTCATCCGCGAAACAGGATTAACTCAGCCAATTCCCGCAACTCGTTTATCAGACGGTACGCTGCGTTATTTATTCTTAATAGCTTTACTCCTCGATCCAACTCCCCCGCCACTTATATGTATTGAAGAACCGGAGATTGGCTTGCATCCCGACATTCTGCCTGTTGTTGCTGAAATGTTGATCGAAGCCTCACAGCGCACACAATTGATTGTGACAACTCATTCCGATGCTTTAGTGTCGGCTCTGAGTCCTGAGTCAGTGTTAATATGCGATCGGGATGATAGAGGAAGTCACCTGAACCGTCTCGATCCCGAACGACTGAAAAAATGGCTTGAGAATTACACTTTGGGAGACCTTTGGCGGATGGGAGAAATCGGGGGCAACCCATGGTAAAAGAAATTCGCATTTATCGAAGGCGGCGGCGAGGGCAAGAATACAAAGGCATTGCTCCGACAAGGAGTTAGCAGTTTTTTCAAAGAAATTGTGCAGGTTGTCCAAAGCAAGAAAATCAAGTGGACTATCACTCTTTGCGGTTCCCGGAATAATGCTTTGAGGGATTTCAAAAATGCTTTTGCCGCTCACCCAGATGCGTTTGTCATCCTTCTGGTTGAATCAGAAGCACCTGTTGTAAAGCAGTCGCCTTGGGAGCATTTGAAGTCCAGAGATAACTGGGATGCGCCTGCTGGGGTTGATGAGACTCATTGCTATCTCATGGTGCAAACGATGGAAGCTTGGTTCATGGCGGATATTGAGACTTTAAAAAGATTTTACGGGCAGGGATTTAAAGAAAATGCGATTCCTAAAAATATTAATAATGTAGAGACGATTGGCAAGAATTCGTTAGAACGAAGTCTGAAAGCAGCTAGCCGCGGCACAAAATCGAAAGGCGAATATCAAAAGATACAGCACGCTTCCGAGCTGTTAGGAATGCTGGATGTTGACAAGGTTCGCAAGGCTTCTTCAGAGTGCGATCGTATTTTTACAACTCTCATCAAACTCATGGAGGATTGAAGCGATGAAAGTAGCCAAGGGCGCGAAGCAAGACAGGGAGAAAGGGAGGGTGGGCGATCGTCAATTTCTCGGAATCCCGAAATTTTTTAGTTGTTCGGCAGTCCAATTTTTGTAATATTCAGTTTTCTCTAAAGAATCGGAAGCTGGCTTCAGCTTAGAATTTACTTGAACAGTGAAGCCCGGATAGGGCATCCTCCTAGTATGAAGCCCGTCAATATTAAAATCTTCTTCGGGATGGACGTGAAAAGCCAGCAAGCCCAATTCTGAAATCTGATTATTCAATTTGTCTATCAATTCTTTAGTTTCTGGCGCACTAATTGCAGTTTTTTCAGGATTAATTACTACCATGATTTCAAATTCCGAATTGTAAAATTCATAAATTGATTTCATTATGGCAGAATCGCGATCGAACTCAGTCAGCGCTGAAAACCGCTCGATTTTGAATAAAATTTGATTTGCCAAGCGTGCCTTTTTAGTGAAGGGACAAATCGGTAAATCGCTGAAAACTGGATGCGGCAACTCGACAAACTCAGTCATCCATCTCAGGGTAGATTCTATAATTTCCGCGTCAGATTCATTCATCGACAATCTATGTATTTGATCTTTAATACTAATCATAATCTATTTCTAGGGCGATGCACACCATTGGTGTCAATTTAAGACTGAAACCTATAATAAATGTCACTTGTATCAAAGTCTCGATCCCCCTAAATCCCCCTTAAGAAGGGGGACTTTGAGTGCTTCCGGTTCCCCCCTTTTTTAAGGGGGGCTAGGGGGGATCTCCGGGTTAATAAAACACGCCCTACTCCTGCCATTTCTAAGGACTCAATTCGTTACTACAAACATTAATTTATTTGTGAGTTGTGCCGTCTGGCATAATTGTGCTTGTGAGTGTTGCTCCAGCCAGATTTGCTCCAACCAGTTTAGCTTCCTTCAGGTTAGTTTTTTCTAAATTTGCCTTGCTCAAATTTGCTCCGCGCAAGTCTGCTGAAGATAGATTGGCTTTACTTAAGTTGGCTCCATATAGGTTAGCCCCAGAGAGATTAAACCCACTCATGTTTTGCCCGCTCAGATTAACGCCCTGTAAGTTTACTCCAACCAAACTTACCCCTGTTAGGTTAACACCATACAAGTTTGCTGCACTCAAATTTGCTCCACTTAAGTTAACGCCACTGAAGTTAACGCCACTGAGGTTTGCATAACTTAGGTTCACTTTACTTACCTTCGCTTGACTTAAATCGGCTCCTGTCAGGTTAGCACTACTTAGACTTGCCTGCGCTAGGTTGGCTTTACTCAGGTTTGCTGTAGTCAGGTTTGCGTGATCCAACTTTGCTTCGCTTAAGTTGGCTTGACTAAAATTTGCCTGAATTAGTCTTGCGGAATACAATATTACCTTGGTTAAGTTAGCGCCACTTAAATTAACTTCAATCAAATCAGCGTTTTGCAAGTTTGTTGATTTCAAGCTGGCGCCTTGCAAGTTAGCTCCAATCAAATTTACCCCAGTCAATTTGGCGTTGGCTAGATTGGCACTGCTCAAGTTTGCTTGACTTAGACTGACATTAGAGTCGAGAGTTTTGCCACTTAGATCCACTCCCGTTAGGTTAATTCCTGTAAAGTCGCGTTCTCCGTCTTCATACCGTTTCCAAAATTCCTCCGCACTAATAGCGGGTTCCAGATTTTCTAGTGCAGAATCATCAATTTTTGCCTCTTCCTGAGATTCCACAGTATCCACATTCACAGGAGTAGCAGCCGGCTGTTCTACCGCTTCGCTAGATACTGGAATTGGTGTCTCCCCGATCGCCTCTTCCCGCAATAGCTTGTCCACCCGATCGCTAAACCGCCTCACAACCTCAGCATCATCAACCTTCTCACCAACATTCGAGCTTTTCTCAACCGCATTCTCAACATAATACTTGTCTACAAAACTTTGCAACCCAGCATTATATCCCTGTCCTACCGCCTGAAACCTCCATTCGCCATTCTTCTTATACAAGCGTCCAAATTCTAAAGCCGTTTCTTGGGAAAATATCTGATTTAAATTGTACCGAACCAATTCGCTAAGAGTTTCTCGGTTGTAAAGCCTGATAAAAGCATTTGTAACTTGACTAAAACTTTGATTTTTTTCCTGTCCCTCGTGAATAGTCACCACAAACACAATTTCCTGAATCGCCGAATTGATTTTACTCAAATCCACATAAACCGTCTCATCATCTCCGTCTATTTGCCCAGTCGCGCTGTCTCCCGAATGTCGCACCGCACCGTCGGGGGAGGTCAGGTTGTTGTAAAATACAAAATACTTTTCATCAGGAATCCGACCGTCCGCCGCTAACATAAAAACAGATGCGTCAATGTCGCAGTTTTGTGATGTCTGGCTGACTTGCCAACCCAGGGCGATCGCAATTTTACTGAAATTAGGAGTTTCTTTAGAAAGATTGAACCTTTCACCCTTAGTTAATTCGATACTCATATGCGATAATTCCCTTACCTCATAAATGGTATTAATTATCTCATCTATGTTAACCCGATCGCAAATTGGATTTTATCTCGAAGACATCGAAACCCCAATTGGCAGAACCGTCAATTTAACTCTTACCGGACTCATTCTCCTATCTTCGACCAGCTTCATCGCCGAAACTTATCCGATTTCCGAAACTGTTAGAATTAATTTGCAAACTCTCGATACAGCACTTTTAGTTGTTTTTTTGTTTGAGTATTTATTGCGACTATGGTGTGCCGAAAATCGAGTTAAATTTATTTTTAGTTTTTTTTCTATTATTGATTTGCTGGCAATATTACCATTTTTGCTGGGATTTGTCAACGTTAGTTTTATCCGAATTTTCCGCTGGTTTAGAATTCTCCGACTCATCCGCTTTCTAGAATTAAAAATTTCTATTTTCCGCATCAGCAGCGAAGATGGGGTGATTTTTGCTCGGATTTTGTTTACTTTGCTGGCCATAATTTTTGTTTATTCGGGTTTAATTTATCAAGTCGAACATCCGGCAAATCCCGAAAGTTTTGGAACTTTTTTAGATGCTGTTTATTTCTCGGTTGTCACGATGACCACGGTGGGATTTGGCGATGTTACTCCGATTTCGGAATCCGGCCGTTTTCTGACTATTTTGATGATTTTGACGGGAATTGCTCTGATTCCTTGGCAATTGGGGGATTTGATTAAACAATTAGTTAAAAGTGCTAATCACGGAGAAGCTGTTTGTACAGGTTGCGGTTGGTCTGTACACGATGCTAATGCTAGATTTTGTAAAATGTGCGGCAGTCACTTAGATAATAGTTGACTGTTGACTGTTGACTGTTGACTGTTAACTGTTGACTGTTGACTGATAACTGATGACTACTGCCAACTGCCAACTGCCAACTGACTACTGCCAACTGCCAACTGCCAACTGACAACTGACTTCTTCAAGCCAAGGGTAACAAAATTTCAAATTCAGTGCCTCTGCCTAACTCCGATCGCATTCTGAATGCACCGCCGTGTTTGCCCGTCACTATTTGATAGCTAACTGCTAAACTGGTTTCTTTGAGGGCGCGTTTTTCCGTAGAGAAGGATTCTATGATTTTTTTGTACTTGCTAGGTGACATTCCTGGCCCGTTATCTGATATGCAAATCGAAACCCAGCGAACATGAAGTTTGTCTAAATCCGACGCAGGTTCGGGACAGCAGACTTGAGTTGTGATTTCAATTTTAGGCTGGCGATCGGCGTCTCTGAGTCCTCCACCTTTGAACTCTTTTGCCAATTCTTGACCGACTGCTTCGTTAATTAATGTATGAATAGCATTCGTCAATATATTCATAAATACTTGGTTTAGCTGTCCTGCATAGCACGGCACTGGTGGCAGGTAGCCGTAGTTTTTCACTACTTGGATTTCCCTAGTCAAACGACTTTTGAGCAGCAAAAGTATGCTGTCTATGTTGGCGTGCAAGTCGGTGGGTTTGGGATAAATATCGTCGATGTGGCAGAAGTTTTGCAAACTGGTTGCCAACTTGCTCAAACGTTCTGCTCCTGATTTGATGCTGGCAACAGTTCGGAGGAAGTCGTTTTGCAAAAAGTCATAGTCGATCTCTTCTTTGAGCCGTGCTATTTCCGGCGGGGGATCGGTACAGTATGCGTCGTAAACTGAGAGCAATTCCATCAAGTTTTTGCTGTAGTCGCTGACGTAGGTTAAATTCCCCCAGATAAAGCCTACCGGATCTAAAATTTCGTGGGCTACTCCGTTGACTAAACGCCCTAAACTAGCCATTTTTTCGCTTTGAATCATTTGAGTTTGGGCTCTTTCGTAGCGGACTTGAGTTTCTATGCCACGAATTTGCCAGTACGCGATGTTGAGTGCGTTAGGGTCTAAGAGTCGGTAAGATTGGGAGTCTATTTGGACGACGATCGGTTCTGACTGCAATTCGGGCGATCGACGCAGAGCTTGTGGGGCTGCTGCCAAAATGGTTGTACTCTCTGCCACCAATAATATTTCGACGCGAGCGTAACTGTAGAGAACTTTTAGTGGCAGGTGCAAAAATAGCTCTGGGCCTTGGGGTTTGAGCAAATATTCCAGCAGTTGCCTGCGGGATATCATGCCAGCAAACTCTCCTGCTTCCATCAAGACGACCCCCGGCACGAGGGGATGCTGTTCAAACATTTCGGCAACTGCCACGGCCAAGCAGCTCGATTTAACCTGAAAGTCATACAGGGGCAAATCCCAGAGGGTAGACTCTAGCGAAAGGTCTTGATGGCTGCCTTCGGAGACTGAAGGGCCAAGGAGTTTGGAACTGAATTTATTTGCCACTGGAACTTTTAGTTGCCGAAACGCTGGGAAAGTGAAATGAGCACCTACTACTAAGCTACCCTATCATTTCACCGCAGGAGCGAACAACCGAGAATATTCTTAAGCTAATCATGTTGTGCCAACTATAGGCAGGAGAATTTCAAATTCAGTGTTCTTACCTGGTTGCGATCGCAATTTGAGTTGGCCGCCGTGCTTTTCTGTGACGATTTGATGGCAGATAGCCAGCCCCATACCGCTGCCTTTGCCTGCTGGTTTAGTGGTAAAAAAGGTGTCAAATATCTGCTGCTGATTTTCTGGGGGAATGCCTGGCCCGTTATCGGCAATGCAAATTGCGGCTCGCTTGCCGTGTTCGGTTTCTATCACTTTAGTGGTAATTTCGATTTGGGGCTGCCAGTTGTCCCCGCACTGGGTGTGTATTTCTCGATCGGCTGCGTACTCGGTCAGGGCGTCTAGAGCATTAACTAACAAGTTCAAAAACACCTGACTCAACTGACCGGAGTAGCCTCTAACTAGGGGCAGTTCGCCGTAATTTTTAACCACCTCTATGCTGTTTTTAAAGCGATTTTTCAAAATTAACAGCGTCATCTCCACGCATTCGTGAATATCTGTCTCGGCTGGTTTTGTCTCGTCCATGTGAGAGAAGTGGTGCAGCCCGTTAACTATTTTTAGCAATTGTGAGGCTCCCAACTCCATCCCTTCTAAGGTGATCGGCAAATCTTCTTGTAAAAAATCAAATTCAATTTCTTTTTTAAGGGCATCAATTCGGGGACAGGGTGCCGAATATTCTTCTTCATAAACCGACATGAGCTGAAGCAAGTGTTCAAAATAGGACAGCAGAAAAGTTAAATTTCCCCAAATACAATTCAGCGGATTTCTGATTTCGTGGGCTACTTCTGCTACAATCCTCCCCAAACTCGCCATTTTTTCGGTTTGGATGAGTTTGGCTTGGGTTTGTTTGTGGAGTAACTTATTTGTTAATTCGTGAATTCTTGATTGAGCGACCATTAATTGGTGTACGTCTAACAGCTTGTAGGCTTGGGGGGCTATTTCCACTACTACGGGTTCGTAAATTAATTCTGCTGATCTGTAAAGACATTCCTGGGCGGCTTCTACTATTAATTTACTGGCGGGAAGTATGAGTTCCTCTGGCTTGGCAAACTTGTACAGCACCTCTATTGGTCGCTTGAAAAACATTTCTACTCCGTAGCGGCAGTTAACTTTTTCAAAAAATAGACGCCTGGATATCATGCCGACAAAATTACCACTATCTGTCAAAATGACGCCGGGAAGCATTGAATTTTCTTCAAAAGCCTTGGCTACTTCTTTTGCCTGTTGAGTTAATTCAATTTGGCAGTTGGAGAGTGGCAGGTCTAGGAGAGTTGATTCTAAGGAGATGTTCCAAGTACAAAATTCAGGTATATGCAACACTGATAACTCCGAGCTAGTCTCACGCACAGCAAACATAGATGAAACCCCTGTTAAAAATTGTATTCATGAACAACTTAAGTTGCTATTAATTCGTAACTGGTAATTGGTAGCGGGTAGTTGCTAATTTGTGAAATTACAACAGCACCCGATGGGAAAACCCGATCGCAGTAGCATTGTCTCCTAAAGATTTTGTTTCTAAGTCAATATTAAACGATCGAAGCTTTTGTGGAACTTACTGATCTCTGCTGTAAACTTTTTACCATGATATACCTGCGATCGGGTGTTTTCCGAAAATTTTTAATATTTATAACTAATTATTGTGATAAATTATACCATTTTTCCCGTGATAGAAGGGAATTGGAGAACCGCGAGCGGGTTATCAGTGAATATACTGGCATCCTGTGAGGGTTCGAGGGCCCGGATTAGCCATTGTCCAAGGGGCTTGCAGGCTCCAATTGTCAAGACTAGGGCCCTAGCCAAAGGAAGTTCGGCAACGAATTCGCTTTCTTCGGATGTAACCGAATGTAACGGATGGAAGGCTTTAGTTATCGTCGCGAGAGAAGGAAGAAGCAATGTTCCCCAAGGGTTTGTGGAATTAAGAACATCCTAAGCGTCGGCCGCGGTTGCTATACCACTCAAAAGAAATGCAACTTTAGGCAACTTCCGAACCTCGATAGTCATCAGTTTTTTGCAATCTGCAATCTCCAATCAGCAATCTCCAATTCTTTTAGGGTTCCACCTCCGGCCAGAGGCGTTCTAGCTGATACCGCCAAGCGGCGAGAGTTTTTTCGCTAGACTCTCGCCCTAGTTCCATTTCACCCATCAATCCCTCTGCGTAGAAACGGTCTAAAGTTTGAAGGGTGGTTTCGACAGACTGTCCCTGCGTCTTCGCAGCTTTGATGATTTGACGGATGCGGCTTTCTATCAAACCGCCGAAAAAGTCAGACAAACCTCTCTCTTGCAAAGCCAGCACTCGGGCGACGGCGGCTGAGAAATCGGCGGCCGCGAGTGTGGCACAACTGTGCTGAAATACTCCCCACAAAACGTTTTGATGTAAGGCGTAGCGAGTTTCGAGGGTGGTGTCAAAGTTAGCTTCTAGGAGTTTATCAAGAAATGGTTGAGCTTCTTGGGCATCGGCGATCGGCAACAAAATCCGCAGCCAACTCCCGTCTTCTGAAAGGAGGACTAACAGGCGAAAATTGGGGGTTTCTACTTGCCAAGAAGTGGCAGCAGGCATCTCAACAGTGTCACCAAATAAGTCTTTAAGGGTATTGCTAATTTCTTCGGGAGTCATAAGGATTTTAGATTTTAGATTTTAGATTTTAGATTAGTCACCAGTCATTAGTCAGCAGTGCGTTCTCAAATCTCAAATTGGTTTATGGTAGCCAGCGGGGGTGATAGCCGGCAAAGGGAAGTTCTTCTGGCTGTAGTTTGGCGGGAGAACCATCTGCGGGTATTTCTACTAAGGGTAGCAGCCAGAGGCGGCTGGTGGCGATCGACTGTCCACTATCGTTGCGGGGACTGTCTGCTACGGAGGGAGTTGCTGCTGTGACTGATTGGTCGAAAATTAATGCCAGCCCGTCGGGAGATAAACTGATTTGGGTATCTAATTGGTTGGGCAAAATCAGCAGCGGTTTGATGGTTCCTACCAAACGAGTACCCTCTTTTTTGAGGTCGATGGTGGCGATGAAAGGCTGTTCTTTGTAGCTTTCTGTTTTGAGGCGTTGGGCTAACAAACAGTAT
This sequence comes from Microcoleus sp. w1-18aA5, assembly GCF_036701705.1. Lineage (NCBI taxonomy): Bacteria > Bacillati > Cyanobacteriota > Cyanophyceae > Oscillatoriales > Microcoleaceae > Microcoleus > Microcoleus sp. w1-18aA5. The sequence continues at coordinate 36,503 of NZ_JAUPTE010000020.1, forward strand.
AGACGCTGAACTTGGTTGTCTTCGTTTTTGCGGGGATCGAAATAAACAGCCATAATGCTGCCGGGAATACGCAATATTTCTTGTTCTACACCTTGGTTATCTAAGATGAAAAGCGATCGAGTAAAGTCGCTGTTGTATTTAACATAGGCGGCGGCGGAGTTGTCGCGGGCCATGCCCAATACTTGTTCGTATTTTGGCAAAAATTCTACTGGATCTGCTTCGGGTTTGAGGGGGACGATCGCTAATCCTTGTTTTTGAGATATTACCATCGATTTGCTGTCGGGGCGAATCATAAAATCTCCGCCTTGTTCATTTTCCAAGGGTCTGGGCGCCACTTTTTCTTCCAAAATCCAAGGACTGAAATCGCCGGGATTGCGACGGTTGACGCGCTGGACAACTATGATTTTTCCGTCGGCTGAGAGGTCGAATTTGAGGTTTTGGTAATCTTTGGAGTCTAAGATTTTGTCGATTCTACCGGCTGGGTATTTTTGTTGATTTCCTAAGTCGGATTGGGGGTTGAGGCCGGTGGTGACTGTGAAGAGTTCTTGATTTAGGGTGCCGCGAGTACGGGCGATTGATCGATCTGTGGCGGAGAATAAAATGCGATCGCTGTCGGGATAAGGTTTAAAATCGGTGACAACTAAATCTTTGGGAGTCAGCGGTATCGGTTTTGAGTCGCTGCTGGTGAGATTGACTAGCATTAATCTGCTTTCTGTTTCGCCTTGGACACCGATGTAAGCAAAAGCTCGATCGCGGCTGCGAAAGGAACTGCTAAACGGTTGCATTAGCGTTCCTTTTTTTTGGTTTTTTTCTCCGAAATACTTGTCGGTTGCTCCAGCGAGTTTTAATGTGTAGGTAACGCCGTAGGGTGCTGGATCTTTGAGGGTGTAAGCCATGCGCCTTCCCGCCCAACTAAATTTACCGGGGAGGGGGGGTTCTAGCTTTAAGTTTTCTTCGACCGTGGACTGGTTCATCGGCCGAAAGAATGTGAGGATAAAGCCGGTATCTTCGGCGCCGATTTGTTTATTTTCCCAGGTAAATTCTCGCACTCTGGGTGCTGTGCGATCGCCGCTCAGCAGCAGCAGCCCTATTAAGAAGCTCAGCACTAGCATGAGGACGATCGCCGTGCGGTCGATCGGCTGTTGGAATGGCAGAATAGCGAAGGGTGAAGGATTAATTTTTTTCTTAAAAATACTCACAAATCTTTCTCTCCTACTTTCTGCTGAAAAGTAACTGCCAAATTTTCCCTCTTAAATTTTACTGTCTTGGGCGTACTCCCGGCCCTCTGAAACGGTTTTTTTTACCAGGCTAAAGGGCTGCAACGAAATATAACGAAATATGTTGGTAAAAAACTCGGTTTTTGAAAGTGTGTGTGCCTCCAGGACTGAACTAAACTCACGAGCTTAAATCCGTGGAGTCTGCGGCAATTCCAACAGTATCAACCGAGTGGAGATGTGAAATTTGAGATTTTACCTTTTAGGCTGCCTCAGTGCTAAAAATTGCTCGATAGAGAGAGGCTTTGAGGACAGTAGAGCACCCTACAATTATACCACTTGCGTCCAACACTGTTTGAGATTTTAGATTTTTAATTTAATCTCACATCTCAAATCGCTAATTATTTAATAGGTTTAGGGGTAACGCTTGCGATCTACCCATCCTACTAATAATCATGACGACTACTTAGATCCCTTTGACGAAGCCTTGCCGATGGGTGTGTGGGAACTATTATTAACTGCTGACAGTGTATACGGCGATTCCGGTTCGGGATATAGCTTAGAGTATTTGCTATCGTAATGCCTGATCTCAAAATAGTTTAAGTTTGACGGGTGGGGCTTATATATCGAGAAACATTCCAAAAGACAAAAAGTGGCTGCACTCTCTAAAGGCCCGACCTTCACTACTTGATTTTTGAAGATGCGACCTGATTTTATCCACTCTTTCATCTGCTTTCTTGACAAACAGTAAAATCCTGAATGAGGATTGGTACACTCAGCAAATTTTACAGTTTCTATCTCTACACTAGATAGTTTATTCCACGATAGTTCATCATCTATTGTCAAATCAATGTATCTCTTGGTTCCTTGATACATTTCAAAACGGTGTGGGTAAAGAATAGCATTCTCATACCCGCTTTGTCGGTTAAAACTTTCTAATTTTTCTAGAATGAAAGCATCGTATAAAACAATGTCATCTTCTATAAATAAAAACCAGTCAAATTTTTCTACTTTTTCGACAAATTCTTCCTGAAGTCTAAACTCTACAAACATGGGGTCGCATTCAGGACCTTCTTGGATCTGAATGCACTTAATTTGATATTCAGGTAAGTAGGCTGTAACGTGCCTGTTCGGTAGAGTTTGGATAGTAATTGTCAGGTCGCAATGAGCAAAAGTCGTTAACAGTCCATCTATTGTGTGCCTGAGTCTCTCTATTTTTGCTGTGGCTTTTTCGGGATTGTTAGATTCTTCAACTGATGTAATGTGTGGGACAGCCACAAAGACTTTGGGGCGTTTTTTTTCGGGCTGTTCGTTTTCTTTGAACAAATTTATAACCCGATTTTTTTGATAAAAAAACATCAGTTTACTATACCTTGTTGCCACTCGCGATATTTCTTGTAAAAGAGCCATTTGTAAGAACATAAAGTGCATTACTTTGCTTCTTGTATTTTGTTCGGCTGACATAGAAACAATCTCCTTTTTTTACTGAAATAGTTGATTGATTGGAACTAAATCCATCGGTGATATTTTATCGATTGGCAGACCCCAATCCAAAGCGACTCTACACCAAAGTAGAGTGGCCAGCACCACTACAAACAGCCCTGTTAATTGAATATCCTGCCAAAAACAAGTTAGTCCTTCTTTCCACAAACCGTAGTTAGTTACTGCATAGGTAGGAAGGTCACCGAGAGCTACAGCAATCACGGCACCTAAATTACCTTTTAAGTAGTATCCCAGCGGTATACTTATACATAGATTCAGAAAAGTCAGCAGATTGCCTATAGCTGGGTACTGAGACTTTCCTACGGCTAACAGACAAGAACCCATGATATTGTGGAGGGTGGTGTGCCAGATACCTAACGCCAAAATTGGCATCATCCAAGATGCAGCCTCATACTCTTTCCGATACAGTGTTAAAATTAACTGATCTCCAAAGATTACAAAAATTGCTAAACCTACGGCTAATGGTATTAGAATTAGATTGCGGTTCTTGAGTATCTTCGCGCGCAACTCCTCCCGCGGCAACTCTGCCAGCATAGAAATCGATGGAAAAATTACCCGACCGCTAATGGCGATGATGACTTGGCGCGGCATATCCCCCAGGGTAAAAGCGATGCCGTAAATGCCCAACATTGTTAAAGTAAATATTTTCCCTAGGATCAGTCGATCGGCTTGAGAACACAAGAAAAACAAAGCCGTAGACAAAAATATCCATTTTCCATAAGAAAATATTTCTTTAGCTGCTTCTTTATCCCAAGCAAAGCGGTTTGACTTGCCTGGAATCAAAAAATGGCTCCATACTAACTCCATGAAAGCTCCAGTAAAGCCACCGACGATAATCGCCCAGATGCTGCGATCGAACCATGCCCAGACAATCATCACTGTTGTAGAAACAATCTGTATGCCCAACTCAAAAATTACTACTTTCTTCACTGCCATTTTGCGTTCTAGGCTGGCTGTTGAAGTAGATTTAAACCCTCCGAGTAAGGAATTTATACCTATGATTGGAATCAACCACAGAAGACGGGGCTCTTCATAAAAACTCGCAACGGGCTGGGTAATTATAAGCAAACCAATCCAAATGAACAAGCTGCGAATAACTTGCAGTGTCCAAGCGGTGTTGAGAAATTGAGGATCTTCCCCCCGTTTGTTCTGGATGATACTTGGGCCCAAGCCTATGTCTGTAAATAAGTTGATCCCTGTTATAAAAACGTAGGTTAGACCTACTAGACCAAATAATTCGGGTAAAAGCAGGCGCGTCAGGATTAAGTTACTGCCAAATCGGATAATTTGACTGCTTGCATAACTGGCGATCGTCCAGGCAGCACCTTTGATAGCTAATTTTTTTTCTGATGACATATACTCAGAATTTATTTTCTAATTACGAGTGTAGTTGCTGAATTTGTTATTTGCAACTCCTAAAGGAGGATGCTGCCACTTTTTTAGCTGACTTTACCGTATCTTGATCTGTATACGGAGATTGGGTCTGGACTTTCCATTTCGCAATCAAGGTAAAATTTCATCTGATACTTACTCAACATCTAATAATCATAAGGGTTTTTGGGTGCGGTAATTGGTTTGAGGGAGGATGCTTGAATGATTAATTTGCGCTTGCCTTGGAGTTCTTCTACGATCGTTTCTCCTTCTATTTCTAGCCAAGTGTCTGGGGCAAAGGTGGTGCGGCTTTGACCAATCAGTAATTTTACTGGCAAGCCGATCGGATAGGCGTCTGCCGCGCAGCAGGTAATGATAAAACGCCCAATCCACATATATTGTTCTGTTAGGTTAGGGGGGTGAATTACAAATCCTTGAACTTTGACTTTTTGACCTCTGTATGTATCCGGTTCGGGGTTGAAATTTAACAGCCGCACCCATTCGACGAGCGATCGCTGTTCGGGTTTTGTAGTATTGCGAAATTCTTGGGGTTGCAGTCTGGTGATGGGCAGGGATTCGGTGAGGCCTCGTTCTAATGCTGTCTGGCTGGTAAAGGTGCGTGGCGTTGTTAGTAAACCTATTAATGCGATGCCCAACATTAAGGTGCTGCCGATACTGGGGGGAAACAAAGTAACGTGTTCAACTTCTGTGATTCTGAGAGAGTTATTTGCTGTTGATGTCCGCGATTGCTGGGTAGTGCGAGCGAGTTTTAAGAGTTCCCAAGTTTTTAAACCGCCAATAACCAATAAGCCGATTCCTCCTGCTAGAGTCAAGCCAAAGTAATTGGGGTGAATGAGAATGCTTAATTGGCCGGTGATCCAATATTTGAGTAGCAATATTCCCCAGCCTAAGATAGCTAGGGCGTCCAGCCAGGGGCTAATTTTTTTAAGATTCATTTTTTAAAAGTGATGGGGAAGGAAGAAGGAATAGGGAAGATGGCAAATGAAAAACACCTATCCGTATATTCGTGACTTCCGTGTCTGCGAGCAAGGTAATTGAAAATCGCCAAGCGAAAATGGTATTAGTTGTCTGTTTGAGCTAACTTATTAACCTAAATGCAAGTTGACAGCGAGGGTCATTAAAAAGGTTAACTGAGCTGCCAAGACAATTAAGTAAACTACGGCTCTACCTTTAAAAATTGACAGCATTAAACCGATACCTTTGAGGTCAATCATCGGGCCGAAAACGAGAAAGGCTAACAGCGAACCGCTGGTAAATGTGGAAGCAAAAGACAGGGCAAAAAAGGCATCCACTGTAGAACAAATCGATACGACTGCCGCTAATAGCAGCATGGCTATAATCGAGGAAACGGGGCCTTGGCCGAGGTTGAGAATTAGTTCGCGGGGGGCGCCAACTTGAATGATGGCTGCGATCGCACTTCCGATTACCAACACTCCTCCCAATTCGCGCAACTCCTGTACCATAGTCTCTAAAAGCAGGCGCAGACGCTGTTTAGAAACCCGGTGAAACATTGAGGAACGTTTCGAGGTTTTTTCTGTTTTGCCTGTTTTTAATGGCTTCCAGTCGTCTTGTAGCAAAGATTCGATCGGCACCACCCCCCCCGGCTGACCGAGCATAAAAGTTCCCGACTGCAACAGCAGCGGAGTGTTAGCTTGGACAACTTCTTTTTCGGAAAACTCTGGTTTTGGCAAGGGGATTGCGCGGGCTACAGAGGGTTGCAGCAGAGGCCGCAAGTCTTTTTGGCCGCTGAACACCCAGCCGATAATTGTGGCTATAGACAGAGAAAATACCACCCGGAAAACTACAATTTCTGGCTGATCGCGAAATGCCGTCCAAGTAGCCCAAATTACCACGGGGTTGATGGTGGGGGCCGCCAGCAAAAAGCCGATCGCCGCTGGTGCGGGTACTCCCTGCATCAGTAACCTGCGGGCTACGGGCACGTTACCGCACTCGCACACGGGAAACAAAAAGCCGATTAAACTGCCCATCAAAGCCGCCAGCAGCGGGTTTTGTGGGATGCGCGATACGAGTTTGCGTTCGTCTACAAATCCCAGCAGCAAACCTGAAAATAAAACTCCCAGCAGCAGAAAAGGTATTGCTTCTACTAACAAGCTGAGAAACAGGGTGAAAGCATTATTTAACTGATTTGTCAGGGCGGGTTGCATCGATCACCTACTGGTAGATTGCTATTTAGCTATACGTCTTTGGTAGAACTCCTTGTATATCATACCAAAGCATAGCACTAAGTTAAGATCGAGTTAATTGTTTTTGGTCTTTTTTTTGCTATAATTTGTAGACCTGCTAATTTGATCAATGCTAAGATATGGAATGATTCCGACTGCTTAAAGCCGTTTAAATTTGACTGGATTTTTATTCATATCCGCCTCGTACAGCCAATCAATAATTAACTAAGCCAACCGTCGTGGATTTGATGGATATTTCGGTTAACAATAATTGATTTTAGAACAAATGCCAAGGCAGATTTTGCAGATTCCGGGCAAGGCTAACTGTTTTATATAACGATCGCTAAAAAATATGTTTGTAGCGATGACTTTAGTTTTCACTACAAACCTATAAGGGACGCACTGGCAGGTGTGCCGCTAGCTGGTCGTTACGGGGGGTTTCGAGTACCGGATCGGGGAGATGGGAGGACATAGCCTCAGATGCCCTAGCTTGCAAGGCGTCCCGCCATCGCGATTGCAAGCTAAAACTCAGGGACGCGATCGCCCTAGCTTTGTGCTTTTAACTTGTTTCAGGCCGTTGTATCGCCGGGGCGATCGGGCAATTCCCATTTTCTTCTATTATCAATCAATTATATTTCTTAGCCTAATAATTTATTAACAAAAGGTTAAGACGATTAATTAAGATTAATGAATAGTTAAATAGTCCAAACAAGCGTTAATACTGCTCAAGCCAGTATAAAATAAAGTCAGGTATAATTACCAGGGCGCATTTATCTCGGTGATCCTCAATCTTGCCTAATACTTTAAGTGGTAAAATTTTCCTTGCTACAGTCAGTTTTTTGTGTAATTTAAAATGCAGTTTGCCAGGGCGATGCCGGTCAAAGCACTCAGCAACTCACCTGTTGACCTTTGGTAGCTGAATGTCTACTGGCAAATAGAACCCAAAAAAGCGTGCTGATAAATTTATGTTGAATACCTCCTGCGTAGAAAGACCCGTCCAACCCATCTCTCAGGCTGACCTAGGAGAACTTTGTTTAGACTCTACTCTCCACCAATTGTCGCTTTACGATTTTCAGGTAGAAGCTACGGATTGGGGAATGCGAATTTCTCAGATGCTAGAAGCTAATCCGCTGTTACCGGGAGTCATTGTCACCCATCAAGGTGAATTTGCAGGTATGATTTCCCGGCGGAGATTTTTAGAATTTATCAGCCGTCCTTTTGGGCGAGAATTATTTTTAAAGCGACCTGTGAGGGCTTTGTACCGCTTTGCCGAAACTGAGAGTTTAATTTTTCCCAGCAATACTTTAATCGTGGATGCAGCCAGGAAGTCGCTGTTGCGATCGAAAGAATTGCTTTACGAACCGATTGTGGTTCAATTGTCACCTCAAACTTATAGTTTGCTAGACGTGCACGAACTCTTAGTAGCGCAATCCAATATTCACGAACTAGCGACAAAATTGCTGAGGCAGCAAACTGAATCTCAATTAATTCAAACCGAAAAACTAGCGAGTTTGGGACAGATGGTAGCTGGAGTCGCCCACGAAATTAGAAATCCCGTCACCTGCATCAGCGGAAATCTCGGCTTTTTGTCCAACTACTCGAAAGACATCATGGATTTGCTGTCTGCTTACGAAGACATTGTGGGTGAAAGCGAAAAAATTAGCGAACTCAAAAAACACATAGAATTTGATTTTTTACAAGAAGATTGGGTGGAAATTCTCAAAAGTATGAAAGTTTCATCGCAGAGGCTGACCGAACTCGTCACCAGCCTGCACACCTTTTCTCACATGGACGAAACCCACTTGAAGCAAGCTAACATCCACGAATGTATTGACAGTACCCTGCTAATTATGAAAAACCGTCTGAAGTACGGATTTAAGGTAGTTAAAAACTATGGTGATTTGCCTTTGGTCAAGTGTTACTCTGGCCAGTTGAGCCAGGTATTTATGAATATCATCAGCAATGCGATCGACGCTTTGGAAGAGGTAAAAGCAGAAAAAGATTTTATGCCTGTGATTACTATTGAAACCGAGGTAATAGACAGTTCTGACGGAGACTGCGTGAATTCGGAATTAATTCAAAATTATGTTATGGGCGATCGGCAAAATGTCAAACAGCTATCATCCGCCAGCCAAAACGGCGATTTCTGCCCAGAAACAGCGGAAAAAAATCAAAATAACGCTTGGATAGCCATCCGAATTGCCGATAACGGGCCGGGAATTCCGCCAGAAATTCAGCGGCGGATTTTTGAGACATTTTTCACCACTAAACCCGCCGGGAAAGGTACTGGTTTGGGGTTGGCAATCACCCATCAAATTGTTACGGAAAAGCATAAAGGCAAGTTAAATTTGCATTCTACGCCCGGTACAGGTACTGAATTTGAAATTTTGTTACCATGGATTTGAAGCACTAACTCATATCAAATCTCTCTTCTCTTTATCTGCGTGAATCAGCGTCCATCCCTTGTCATCTGCGGTTCAAAAGTTCTCTTTTTTTTACCGCAGATGAGGGCAGATTAACACAGATTAACGCAGATGAATTAGATCAATTCCGGTTGCAGCATCCGTGATTATTGACTAATGACTGCTGACTACTGACTCTTTTTAAGCTCTTAGCTGCACAGGCATCACCAAGAATGTAGCATTGACTCCGCCTAATGGCTGAAAAATTACGGGGGCTAAGGCACCGTTTAATTGCAGTTGAATTTCGGGGGATTGAGCAGTTTTCAAAATGTCAATTAAGTATTTCACGTTGAAAGCAATATCTATGCTATCTCCCGAAATCTGTGCGGGCATTGACTCTTTGCCACAGCCGACATCTTTAGCATCTACAGACAAAGTAATTTCCTGATTCTCCTCGTCGATGCTGCATTTGAGAATATTGTTTTTTTGGTCGGCAAAAACGGCTATTCTTTCTACTGCTGCTAAGAACGATCGCCTTTCTAAGGTAATTTGCCGCTCAAAAGACGGCGGAATCAACTGCCGGTATGCGGGATATTGCCCTTCCAAGGTGCGGGTGGTCAGCCGCTGATCTGCCCATTCAAACACTACTTGACCGTGTTCAAAATGCAGGGTGACAGGTTCAGTCCACTGCCGCATCACCAGCATTCTTTCTACTTCGCGCAATGCTTTAGCGGGGACTGTCACCTCAAATTCTTCTTGGGTTTCTTCGCCTTCAGGTTTTTCATTGGCAGTTTGAACTACTGCCAATCTGTGACCGTCTGTAGCTGCAAATTCCAGGCAATCTTGCAATACCTTTAAATGCACGCCTGCAAGTACCTGTTTTGCCTCGTCGGGGCTAGTAGCAAATAAAGTTCCTTTGAGTCCTTCTATCAAGGCTTCCGGTGGCAATTTGAGGATTGTTCCGCCTTCTATTGCAGGCAATTCTGGGAATTCTTCCGGGCCCATGCCTCTAACTTGGTAGCTGCCAGAACTGCAAGTGAGATATGCTACGGTGTCCCCTGCTTCGTCTTCTAAAGTAATCTCTCCATCTGGGAGTCTCGAAACAATATCGTTGAGTAATTTAGCGGGTATGGTAAAACTGCCGCCGCCTGTTACTTCTGCTGCGAAGCTGGTGCGAATGCCCAAACTGAGATCGAAAGCTGTCAAGCTAACCCGCTGATTTTCCTCATCCGCTACTAAGAGCACGTTGGCTAGTACCGGATGTGTCGGGCGGGAGGGAACGGCCCGACTTACCAACGAGAGGTTGGCGTTGAGGTCACTTTGGGTGCAAACCAATTTCATTGTAGGAAGGTTAATTAACCGGATTTGAAACAGAAACAAATGGTATCACAGAAAGCCGGCGGGTCGGTTTTTCTGTGTGTAGGGCTTAAGCATGGAGCTAGAAACCGGGTTTCTAGGCAAAATTTTGCCTGTAAAAACGAGAAATCTTCGTAGAAACCGGGTTTCTGAAGTCAGCGCGCGTCGCGAACTATGTGTATAGGGTGTGTAGGGATCGCTAGTATTTTTTAATTTATTGAATTATTTTTGTGTCAATCGCCCTGTGGAAACTGTGGAAAAAAAAGCTAACTGCTTGCTGGGAAAGACTTGTAGGTAATAAATACTTGTGGAAAACTTGTGGAAAAGCTGTTGCGGTCGATCGCCCGCCCATTTTTGTGCAAAAACTGTTTTGGGCGATCAAGTAAAGTTTTCCACAAACGGAGGGCAACTTTTCCACAGGTTTTTCCACAGGCAAGATTGTCTATTATGGGGCATTGGGATTTGGGAATGGGAATTGTTGACTGTTGACTGTTGACTGTTGACGGCGTTGAGTGTTGACGGCGTTGAGTGATAACAACTGACAACTGACAACTGACAACTGAGTCATTGATGTGACAACTGACAACTGTCAACCGACAACAGTCAACAGACAACTGACTTCAAATTAACTTTTGCGGCTGACAGCGTTAATTCGATCGCTCAACTGACGCAAAGTTTGAGCCAAATTCGGGTCAGTATTCCGCAACTGAGCAATTTTTTCGCAACTGTAAAGCACAGTCGTGTGATCTTTGCCGCCAAACACTTCGCCAACTTTCGGCAAACTCAAACCAGTATGCTGCCGAATTAAATACATCCCTATTTGACGGGCGAGACTAATTTCTCGCCTGCGGGAAATGCCTTTCAAATCTTCAACAGAAACATCAAACGCCTCGGCCACAACTGCAATTACTGCATCGGGAGTCGCCTCTACGCTTTCAGTTTGCGGGTTCAAAACCGGGGTGATATTCTCCACGGTCATCGGCAAACCGGTAATTGAAAGATATGCTACCGCCCGAATCAAAGCTCCTTCCAATTCCCGAACGTTGGAATTGTAACTAGAAGCAATGTATTCAATCACATCTCGCGGCAGCCGCATATTTTCATACTCAGATTTTTTCTGCAAAATTGCCATCCGAGTTTCCAAGTCTGGCAATTGAATGTCGGCAATTAATCCCATAGAAAATCGGGAACATAAACGCTCTTGCAGGCGGGGGATTTGCTGTGGCGGACGGTCGGAAGCTAAAACTACTTGGTTTCCCGATTCGTGCAAAGTATTAAAAGTGTGAAAAAATTCTTCTTGAGTGTATTCTTTTCCTTCAATAAATTGGATATCATCTATTAATAAAACATCGGCTGCCCGATAATGGTCGCGGAAAGTTTGCATACTGTCTTTGCGAATGGCGGCGATTAAATCGTTAGTAAATTTCTCAGTAGAAACGTAAAAAATCTTGGCGTTGGGGTCAATTTCCAAGCGATAATGACCGATCGCCTGCATCAAATGAGTTTTGCCCAAACCGACGCCACCGCACAAAAATAGGGGATTGAATTCTCGGCCCGGAGACTCGGCTACCGCGAGGGAAGCCGCGTGAGCCATGCGGTTGTTGGAACCGACGACAAAGCGGGAAAATAGGTATTTCGGGTTTAAATTGGCGGGTTTGGGGGGGTGAAGCGAGTGGGTTTCCGGGATATCGGCGATGGGGGATGGCCAAATTATGGCCGAGTCGCTGCTGCCGCCTGTTTCGTTTCCCCCGGCAATTGTCAAGTAAATGTCTACGGGATAGCCGAGAATTTCTGCGACTGCATCGGCAAGGATTTCTCTGTAATATTTTTGCAACCAATTGCGAGCAAAGGGGTTGGGGGCGCTGACAATCAAACAGTTATTTTCGAGTTGTTCGGCCCTAGCAGTTTTGATCCACGTCTCAAAGCTAGGTCTGCTAAGTTGTACCTGGAGACGTTCAAGTATCTGATTCCACAGACTTTCGAGGGGAATGTCCACTGCTCACCTCTGCCGATCGGCATTCAAGATATTTAATTCTACAGTCTAGAGAGTTTAGCTATGAAACCGCCGGAATCCCACGCGCGATACCTGTAATCAGATTGGTGTTGGGTTCGCTCCGGCGGGTCAACCTAGGTACGGAGTTGACCAATTAATTCTCGTAATCACTAATTAATTTATCAACAAACTCTCTCAAACGTTCTTGCCAGTCAGGAACAGCCTTAAGTTTTTCTTTTTGTCCTTCATAGCCTTTGAATCCGATTGTTTCCTTGTCTAAAGGACGGTTCAACCGTTTCCTTGCCCCTAGTTTGTGATTTTTTTGAAAAGGCATTGACAGCCCCCAGTATACAGGTTAACTTATATATAGCACTTAGTGTACAGTCAGATAGATGAGAACGGCATATCAGTATAAACTACGCCCTACAAAGTTACAAGCCATTGAGATCGACAGATGGTTGTCGATGCTATGCGCTCAGTATAACTATTTGTTGGCCGATCGATTTAACTGGTATGAGCAAAACCGTTCTCCTGTTAATGCTTGTCCTCTGATTTGTTACCTGCCTGAACTGAGAGATAATCCCGATTACTACTCACAGAAGAGAAATTTACCTCAGCTCAAAAAATCTCATCCCTGGTATGCCAAGATTTATTCTCAAGTTCTCCAAGATGTAGTGAAAAGAGTCAAGATAACTTTTGATAGTTTTCTGAAAGGTGATAGCAATGGAAAACGTAGCGGTAGACCTCGATTTAAATCACGCAGTCGTTACCGCACGTTTACTTATCCTCAGATCAAAGGCGAGTGCTTGCAAGACAACCTTATTAACTTACCGATGTTCGGGAAGGTTAAGGTTATTTTGCATCGCTCCATACCTGATGGCTTTAAGATCAAAACTGTTTCGATCACCAAAAAAGCTGATGGATACTACGTAACTCTCAGCTTGGAATATCTAACAGTTCCTACAATCAAACCAGATTTTGATCCAAACAAAATTACTGGCATTGATGTTGGTTTGAAGGAATTCTTGACGACATCAGAGGGGGAAACGGTTACTATTCCTCAACCTTATCGCAAAGCCCAAAAACGCCTACGGGTTATTCAAAAGCGAGTTGCACGACGTAAAAAGGGAAGTAACCGTAGACAGAAAGCAATTAAACAACTGGGGTGTCAACACAAGAAAGTTGCAGATAAACGTAAAGATTTTCATTTCAAAACTGCTAAGAATTTATTGAATAAATATGATGTTATTGCAGTTGAAGACTTGAATGTTAAAGGACTTGCTCGTACAAGATTAGCTAAATCCGTGCTGGATGCTGGGTGGTCAAGCTTTCTGTCGATACTAACAAATAAAGCCGTAAATGCTGGTTTGTTGGTAGTCCCAGTAAGTGCCCATAACACTTCACAAGATTGCTCTAATTGCGGCGAGAAAGTACCTAAAAAGGTGCATAAAAGATGGCACGATTGCCCTCATTGCGGGTGTAGTCTAGATCGCGATCAAAATGCAGCTATCAATATAAAAAACAGAGCGGTAGGGCATTCCGTTCTTAAAGCTCAGTTAACGTCCGAAGCAATAGCTGGAGTCGCTGAGAAGCCGACATCAATGGTGACAGCTTGTGATTGATGTGGGAGTATGTCACTCCTCAGATGCTAAAGTTTAAGGGAGTCTGCCGATCGCCAAAATTTTTGCCGCTCTGCAGCCCAAACCAGGTATCGGGGAGCGGCTCAGCAAATATTTAGATTTGGCAGGAAAGCCTTAAAACATGGCCATGAAGAGTTCTACTGGCAAATTTTGGAAGCAACCGGCAATTTACATATTGCTGCTGGTAACGGGAGCCGGGGCCGCCATGTTGGGCGATCGTCTGACGGTTTCTCAATTTCGTGGAAATTCTGGCGATTCGGGACAAAGGGCGCTGGAACCGAAATTGCAACTGCCTCCTAATACAAAGAATCAAGCTAGCAAAGTCTTGCCGCCGGCTTCCTTGTCCGGCGACGGGACTAATGTGAATTTTATTGTGGCTGCGGTGGCAAAAGTTGGCCCGGCAGTGGTTCGGATCGATGCTTCGCGCCGGGTGAAACCGGGAAATAGAGGGCTGTCGCCGGAAGATTTTTTGGGTATAGAACCGAATTCGGGCGGCCGGGGCGGGATCGAACGGGGCACTGGTTCGGGTTTTGTCATCGGTGCCGACGGCTTGATTCTCACTAACGCTCACGTTGTAGAGGGAGCCGATACCGTAAATGTAACTCTCAAGGACGGCCGCAGCTTTCAGGGGCGGGTGTTGGGGGCGGATAAGGTGACGGATGTGGCTGTGGTGAAGATTGAAGCCAATAATGTGCCTGTGGTGGCGATCGGCAATTCGGATAAGCTGTTGCCTGGGGAATGGGCGATCGCGATCGGCAATCCTTTGGGTTTGGACAATTCCGTAACTGCGGGAATTATTAGCGCTACGGGGCGATCGAGCTCAGAGGTGGGCGTACCCGACAAGCGGATCGGTTTTATTCAAACAGACGCTGCAATTAATCCGGGGAATTCCGGCGGCCCGCTGCTGAATGCTTCGGGCCAAGTTATTGGCATGAATACGGCGATTATTCAAGGTGCTCAAGGATTGGGGTTTGCGATTCCCATTCAGGCGGCGCAACAGGTGGCGAAGGAACTGATTTCGACGGGTAAAGTCGAACACGCTTATTTGGGTATTGAAATGGCGACGCTGACTCCCGATGTTAAGGAGCAAATTAACAGCAATGCTACCAGCAGTCTGCGAGTTGCAGTCGATCGGGGTGTGGCTATTGTTAGCGTTGTTCCTAATTCTCCCGCAGCAGCATCAGGCTTGCGGGCTGGAGATGTGATTCAAAAGATTAACAATCAGCCGATTATTCAGTCGGAAGCTGTTCAGGAGTTCGTGCAAAATGCTAAGGTTGGCGGGCTGTTGCAAATGGAAATCAACCGCAACGGGCAAATAGTTAATTTGAGTGTTAAACCGGGGAGTTTGCCGGTTCAAAAAGTTGGATAAGAAGGAAGTTCGGCAACGAGCAATGTACGGGATGTAACGGATGTAACGGAGGTCAAGAAGAACATCAGAAGGAAGAAGAAAATAATAATTTGTCAGTAGTTAACGACTAACCAATAACGACTAACCAATAGCTATGGCAGAAATATTACAAATTTCTCAATTAGGAAATCCCGTACTGCGCCGCCAGTCTCAAGTTGTCGAGAATATTAAGGACGATCGCATTCAACAATTGATTGACAGCTTAATCTGTACAGTACAGCAGGCAAACGGAGTTGGGATTGCCGCCCCTCAAGCCGCTCAGTCCGATCGCCTGTTCATCGTCGCATCCCGTCCCAATTTACGGTATCCCCAAGCACCCCACATGGAACCCACAGCGATGATTAATCCCCGGATTGTGGCTGCATCAACAGAGACAGTCAAAGACTGGGAAGGCTGTTTGAGCATTCCGGGGATTCGAGGGTTGGTGCCGAGAAGTAGGGCGATCGAGATAGAATACACCAGTAGAGACGGCAAACTCCACCGACAAGAATTGACAGACTTTGTGGCCCGAATTTTTCAACACGAACACGACCATTTAGATGGAATCGTGTTTTTAGACAGAGTGGAAAATACCCACGAACTAATCACAGAGGAGGAGTACCAAAAGCAAATTGTCAACTTACTATAACACTTGATATAATTGCTAGTAGTAACACCAGTGATGTTGTGAATAGGAGGGCGAATGTCTATCAATTTGGAAAAAGGCGGGAGAATCAATCTCTCTAAAGAAGCACCGGGGCTAAAAAATGCCGGGATTGGTTTGGGATGGGATACCAATGCTACAGATACCGGCACAGCGTTTGACTTAGATGCTTCCGTGTTTATGTTGGGGGCTACGGGCAAAATTCCCGGCGAAAAATACTTTGTTTTCTACAACAACAAGGAGTCGCCGGACACTTCTGTAATACATCTGGGAGATAGCAGAACTGGAGAAGGATTTGGCGATGATGAAACCGTTACAGTCGATTTAAGCAAAGTCGATCCGGCGGTGCAAGAAATTGTGTTTGTGGTAACTATCCACGAAGCAGAATCGAGAAGGCAAAACTTCGGTCAAGTGCGGAATGCTTTTATCAGGATTTACGACACTACTACTAACACAGAGGTAATGAAGTACGATTTAGACGAGGATTTTTCTCGGGAGACAGCGGTAGAGTTTGGCAGACTTTACAAGAAAGACGGCGAGTGGAGGTTTCAAGCTGTAGGAGAAGGCTACAATTCCGGCTTGCAAAGCTTTGTAGATAAGTATGCCGCATAAAAAGGCGATCGCTCCCAGCTAAATAAATCGAGGGGAAATTCGGAAGCAGGAATGTTTCCCTCGATTTTAAGCAATCAGACTCATGAGGTGATAAACCAGATGGGAATTCAATTAAAGAAGGGCGAAAGATTTAATCTTTCTAAAACATCTCCAAGTTTAACAAAAGTTGCGATCGCCCTGGGGTGGGAAATAGCAACTGAACTAAACTTACCGAACTCAAACCCGCAAAGCTGCGATATCGATGCCTCTGTTTTTGCATTAGGTGCGGACGGCAAGATTCCCGATGAAAGATACTTTGTATTTTACAATAACTCGCAGTCGCCGGACGGAGCGATCGCCCATTCGGGAGATAATCAAACTGGTCAAACTCAAGGGGATGACGAGACAATTGATGTAGACTTGGAAAAAGTAACGGCTGCTGTTGAAGAAATGGTTTTTGTGGTCACGATTCACGACGCACAAGCTAAACATCAAAATTTCAGCCAAATCAGAAATGCTTTTATCCGATTGTACGATCGCCAAACAGGCAGCGAACTAGCGCGGTATGATTTAACCGAAGCTTTTTCTGAAGAAACAGCAGTCGAGTTTGGACGGTTGTATAAAAAAGATGCAGCTTGGAGATTTCAGGCCGTAGGGCAAGGATATAAAGCAGGGTTGCAGAGTTTTGTTGATAAGTATCATTCTGAGATTCAACAGCAAGAAAAACCAGCACAACGTACAGTAGAATTGCCTAAATTACCAGTTATTGAAGATAGCCACAAAAGTCAGAAAGCTATAGCGTTAGACAAAAAGCTTGAGGAGAAAGCGCCGCACATTTTTAATCTCGCGAAGAAAGCCGATATCTCGCTCAAGAAAGCAAATCTCACAAATCACAATGCTCAAGTAGCGCTTTGCCTCGATATTTCTGCTTCTATGTCTTCCCTATACCGTTCAGGAAAAATTCAGCGTTTGGCAGAGAAGATTTTGGCTTTGGGGTGTCGGTTGGATGACAACGGATCAATCGACATATTTCTGTTTGGAGTCAACCCCCACAATCCCGGTGAAATGTCGATCGACAATTTCTCAAACTTCATCCACAATATACTGCAACCGTATCCTTTAGAAGGAGGTACTTACTACGGTAAAGTAATGAAAGAAATTAGAAATTTCTATTTTCCTGACGCTCGCGGTAGCAGGCGCTACGCAGCTATTAAAGCCGATCGACCTGTATACGTGATGTTTGTCACGGATGGAGCCACTGCTGACGAATCGGAAACCAAGCAGCAGCTACAATGGTCGTCTTACGAGCCGATATTTTGGCAGTTTATGGCGATCGGCAAGTCGCAGAAAGATGTCAAAAGTAAGGGAGCTCGCGGGTGGTTAGCAAGAGCCGTAGCGAGCGATTTTAGCTTTTTAGAACAGCTTGACGAAATGGGCGATCGCTACCTAGACAACGCCGATTTCTTCAGTTTAGAAGACCCAGAACATATTGCCGATGAGGAATTATACGATTTGTTGACAGCCGAATATCCACATTGGGTAAAATCAGCACGAATCAAAAATCTCTTACCCTAGAAACAGCTTTTGCAGCCAAACAAAATGCTAGCTTAGGGCAATCATTCAACTTCACCATAAACCTTACAAAATCTCAAAACTATGGCTATCAACTTGACAAAAGGGCAATCGATCGTTCTCAGCAAAAGCGAATACGACTTATCCAGATTGACAATGGGTTTGGGCTGGGATGTTGCCCAAGCTAAAAAAGGTCTTTTCGGTCGAAGCAGCGGTGCCAATTTTGATTTAGATTCCTACGCTATGCTGCTGGGAGAAAATGGCAAAATAAAGAACTACAAAGAGGATGTAATTTATTACTCTCATTTGGAGTCAAAGGACAAAACAGTTGTTCACTCAGGCGACAATCTCACGGGGGCTGGAGACGGAGACGACGAACAAATAGTGGTGAAACTGAGTTCTTTGCCAGCCGAATATAACAAAATTATTTTGGGCGTAAATATTTACGATGGAAAAGAGAGAAAACAGCATTTCGGCCTGGTACAAAATGCTTTCGTGAGGGCTGTAGATGCCGCCGGGAAAGAAATAGCTCGCTATCGCTTGTCAAATGACCCATCTTATGAAGGAAAATTAAATATGTTGATGGGAGAAGTTTATCGAGAAGGCGGCGAGTGGAAGTTTAAGGCTTTGGGAAATCCTTTGGCTGAAGATATGAACGGTGTTGTCGGTTCGTTTATGCGGTGATCTTAAAAATGTTGTTTTAACCGCAGGTAAACGCAGATAAACGCAGATGAAATTCCATCTGCGTTTATCTGTGTTAATCCGCTGATATCTGCGGTTAAAAAATCCCCATGTACTTATTAGACATCTGCAAAAAACCTACTCCAATCAATCTTTGATCGGCCGCATTGTGGGAAACATGACGGCATCTCGGATGCTTTGAGTATTAGTTAAAAGCATCACCAATCTGTCTACGCCGATACCCATTCCCGCACAATTAGGCATTCCCAAAGATAGCGCTTGGATAAAATCTTCATCCATTGGATGCGCTTCGTCATCGCCGGCATTTTTCTGCGCCAACTGTTCCTCAAACCGCTTTCTTTGCTCTTTCGGATCGTTCAATTCTGAAAATCCGTTCGAGTATTCTGTACCGTTGATAAACAGCTCGAAACGTTCTACAAATCCCGGCTTGCTGCGATGTCCTTTTGCTAAGGGACTGACTTCAACAGGGTAGTCGATGATGAATGTAGGTTGAATGAGTTTGGGAACAACTAATTTGTCAAAAACTGCATAGAGCACGTAGCCTAAACTCTGTTGTTCTAACTTAGACAGGTGCAATTCTAACTTGGTTGCAGAGTCGATCGCACTTTCCAAGTCCAAACTGTCAAAATCCAGCCCAAACTCGTCTCTGACAGCTTCTACCATCGTTTTCACTTGCCAGTGTTTCCCGCTGAAACCGGGATATTTTTCGCTGTAGTCGAACTTGCGTTCTAAACTAATCGTTTCCCCCTGATTTTCAATTTCTTTGACATCCCCAAATACCGCCGCCGCTGCGAAACACATCACGTCTTCGACTACTCCTAAAATGTCAAAAACATCAGCATAAGCTTGGTAAACTTCTAAAGAGGTAAACTCAGGATTGTGGGTGCTGTCAATGCCCTCATTTCTAAATGCTTTCCCTAGTTCAAATACTCGCTCGAAACCGCCGCAAATTGCTCTTTTTAAGAACAATTCGGGAGCAACTCGCAAAAACAAATCCACCTCCAAAGCATTATGATGAGTGATGAAAGGCTTAGCAGCAGCACCGCCATAAATAGCTTGCAGTGTTGGCGTTTCTATTTCGTAAAAATCCGCTTTCCAGAGATAGGAACGGATGCTTTGAACGATGCGGCTGCGAAGCATAAAACGGTTGAGCGCATCTTGGTTGCTTGCCAAATCCATTTCGCGGTGACGGCGGCAAACTTCGGGGTCGTTAATTCCATAATAAGAATCGGGAAATTGAATAGTAGCTTTTGATAAAAGCTTTAATTCCCTCACTAAAATAGAAAGTTCTCCCCTGGGGGTGCGGCAGCCGATACCTTCGACGCCGACAAAATCGCCGACATCGAGCAATTTTTTAATTTGTTCAAAGCTCAAACCGACTTCGCCGGTGACAATTGCTTTCTCGATTTTGAGTTGAATTTTGTCTGTGGCGTCTTTTAAATCGATGAAACCAATTTTGCCGCTGTCTCGCTTGGAAGTGATGCGGCCGGCTAATCGCAGGGAAATTTCTTCGGGGTCACTTTCTCCGTTTTGGAGTTCTTTTCCCGGCTGACTAAATATTTCGCGAACTTGTTGGGCTGTGTGCGATCGCGCGTAGGATTCACTGGGATACGGTTCTATGCCTTGCGATCGCAGTTCGTCTACTTTTTGACTGCGGACTTCGGCTTCACTGAGAGTCATTAGTTATTGCCTGATTAAAATTACAAATATCTGACATCTTGCACTATTCTGGCGATCGTGCGATCGGGCGTTGCTCAAAGCAACGCCCTACAAGAAAATTCACTCTTTGTGGAACAGGCATCTTGCCTGTTCGTGACAAAGCTGCAAGATGTCAGAAACACCAAACTCTATCATAACTGGGCGGCTTTGAGAGGCAATTTGCCAAATAAATAAGTTACATCCTCTCGTAGCCCGATCGCACATAGCCACACTCGCCCCAGAAATATCTCCGATAAAAATTTACAATCAACTGCACAAAGCGACCGAAACATTAAAAAATTAAGTTGTCTGTCGATCGCAACAGGTGAGATGATATGTAGTGCAGCCTCACGGCAGTTCCATCGAAACTGAACAGCAAAGACGATCGTCGATCGAACTCGGCTCATCGCACCTCTGTCAGAATCGACCACACACTCTCTCTCTTAACATATAAAAACCAGAATTATGGCTGTTGCAACGCAATCACTCGAAGAACTCTGCATCAACTCTATCCGCTTTTTGGCCATCGATGCGGTAGAAAAAGCAAAATCAGGACACCCGGGACTGCCGATGGGCGCTGCCCCTATGGCTTTTGTGCTGTGGGATCGGTTCATGCGGTTCAACCCCAAAAACCCCAAGTGGTTTAATCGCGATCGCTTCGTCCTCTCCGCCGGCCACGGCTGTATGCTACAGTACGCCCTCATGTACTTGACCGGCTACGATAGCGTCACCCTCGACGACATCAAGCAATTTCGTCAGTGGGAATCCAAAACCCCCGGACACCCCGAAAACTTCGTCACCGAAGGCGTAGAAGTTACCACCGGCCCCCTCGGACAAGGAATTGCTAATGCCGTCGGTTTGGCAATGGCAGAAGCTCACCTCGCTGCTAAGTTTAACAAGCCCGACCATAAAATTGTTGACCACTACACCTATGTCATCATGGGTGACGGCTGCCACATGGAAGGCATTTCTGGCGAAGCTTGTTCTTTGGCCGGACACCTCGGACTCGGCAAATTAATTGCCTTGTACGATGACAATCACATTTCTATTGAAGGCGACACAAGCTTGGCCTTTACTGAAGATGTGGGCAAGCGTTTTGAAGCTTACAATTGGCACGTCATTACAGTAGACAATACCGCTCTAGACGAAGATACTAACCTAGAAGCAGTTCACAAAGCTATTGAAGAAGCCAAAAAAGTCACGGACAAACCGTCCATGATTAAAGTCCGCACAGTTATTGGTTACGGTTCTCCTAACAAGCGCAATTCTTACAGTTCTCACGGTGCTGCTTTGGGTACCGATGAAGTGAAAGCAACTCGTGATTTCTTGAAGTGGGAACACGCACCGTTTGAGATTCCTGATGATGCTTTGTCACACTTCCGCAAAGCAGTCGATCGCGGTGCTCAATCTGAGCAAGAATGGCAGAAAGCTTTTGATGCTTATAAAGCAGCATATCCTGCAGAAGCAGCAGAATATGAGCGCAGCGTTGCCGGCAAACTTCCTGAAGGTTGGGATAAAGTTTTGCCGACATACAAGGCAGAAGATAAAGCCGATTCGACTCGGAATCATTCTGGAAAATGTTTGAATGCTTTGGCAGGTGTGTTACCTGAACTGATCGGCGGTTCCGCTGACTTGGCATCTTCTAACATGACTTTGCTCAAGGGTGAAAAAGACTTCCAAAAAGGTCAGTACGAAGGACGTAACCTGCGCTTTGGTGTGCGGGAACACGCCATGGGTGCGATCGCGAACGGTATGGTACTGCACGGCGGTTTAATTCCTTACTGCGCTACTTTCTTGGTATTTGCTGACTATATGCGGGGAGCAATTCGCCTCTCTGCACTATCGGAAGCTGGAGTTATTTATGTAATGACTCACGACTCCGTAGCCTTGGGCGAAGACGGCCCCACTCACCAACCCGTGGAAACCATCGCTTCTCTGCGAGTAATTCCCGATTTGTTGGTAATGCGCCCTGCGGATGGTAATGAAACATCCGGCGCTTACAAAGTGGCAGTTGAAAGCCGCACCCGCCCAACTTTAATGGCTTTGTCGCGCCAAAACTTGCCTAACTTGGCTGGAAGCTCGATCGAAGGAACAGCCAAAGGCGCTTACATTTTGTCCGACGACGGTGGCACTCCCGACATCATTTTAATCGGCACCGGCGGCGAAACCTACCTCTGCGTTGATGCCGCTGAAAAATTGCGCGCTGCAGGCAATAAAGTGCGCGTAGTTTCGATGCCTTGCTGGGAATTGTTCGACTTACAAGATGCCTCTTACCGCGAATCTGTACTGCCGAAAGCTGTTACTAAGCGGTTGGCAGTTGAAGCAGGTTCTAGCTTCGGCTGGGGACGTTATTTGGGTTCTGAAGGCGATAGCCTCAGTATTGACAGATTCGGCGCTTCTGCACCGGGCCCCGTTGCTTTAGAAAAGTTTGGCTACACCGTTGATAATGTGGTAGCTAAGGCTCAGGCGCTGTTGGGTTAATAGCAGCAGCATAATTTTTGGTGGGGCGGGCTTCGAGCTCGCCCCATTTTTTATAGAAGAAGGAAGAAGAAAAAGGAAGAAGGAAGAAGGAAGAAGGAAGAAGGAAGAAGGAAGAAGGAAGAAGGAAGAAGGAAGAAGGAAAAGGAAGAAGGAAGAAGGAAGGAAAAGCTAAAATCTAAAATCTAAAATCGGAATATTGGGTTTCACTTCGTTCTACCCAACCTAGAGCTCGCTACACATCGCGAATCATTGAGAATTGCTATATTAAGGCTTACGGAAGAAAAACCAGTTCCCTACGACAATATTCGGTTTGGCAATGAGGCATCTAGCCAGAAACGGGGTTTTTACCGCCCGGTGGGTCCAAGGCTGTATATTTCAAAAATTTGAGATAGGTTATAAGTCATTGGATTAAATTACCAATTACCAATTCCCGCTTACCAATTACCAATTACCAATTCTCGATTACCCATTCCCGATTACTCATTCGATTTATGATTTGGAATTTTTTAAATCAGTTGTTATTCACCGGGAATTATATTCCTCAAGGCTACTGTTACCTTTGGCAGCGAGAGCTAGTCGCGCTCCACATAGTGTCAGACTCTATCATTGCCCTGGCCTACTATTCAATACCCCTCTCGTTAATTTATTATTTTATCGGTCAGCGAAAAGACTTGCCCTTCCGCAACATCTTTTGGCTGCTTGCAGCCTTTATTATCTCTTGCGGCACTACTCATATAATGGAAGTTTGGACGCTTTGGCATCCTGTTTATTGGGTTTCTGGCATTCTAAAAATTATTACCGCCGCGATTTCTGGTTACACCGCATTTGCATTAATCCCTTTCGTTCCCCAAGCATTAACTCTCCTGAGTCCAACTCAATTAGGGATGATCGATTCAATACTGCAAAAAGAAATAATTGAACGCCGAGAAACGGAAGCTCGCTATCAAACTTTAACTGAAGCTTCGCCGGTGGGAATATTTTATGCAGATGCTGGAGGAGACTGCTTGTATGTCAACGAGCGCTGGTGTCAAATTTCGGGAATTACCTGTGATGAAGCTTTGGGCAAAGGGTGGTTGCAAGGCATTCATCCAGACGACCGCGATCGGGTTTTTTCTGAATGGTATAGCGCCGCGCATGAGAAATTGCCATTTAAATCTGAGTACCGCTTTCAAGGCATTCATCACACTCAAATCAGTTGGGTATTCGGTCAATCTGTCGGTCAAATCGGAGAAAATGGGGAGGTTAAAAATTATGTGTGTACTATTACTGATATTACAGAACGCAAGCAGGTCGAAGAGGAAAATCGACTGCTCAATGAAACTCTGGAGCACAGAGTTGCTGAGCGCACTGCTCAAATCGAAATTTCTAACCACCAATTGCAAAAAGAAATAGCCTACCGGGAAAAAATTGCGCTCACTTTGTTGGAATTGACGCAACTGCAAAATGCAATTCTTAATAGCGCTAACTACACAATTATTTCTACAGCTCCCGATGGTACAATTAAAACATTTAATCGGGCGGCAGAGCAACTTTTAGGTTATTCGCTAGAAGAAGTAGTCGGGAAAGTCACGCTAGCAATAATTCACGATCCTCTGGAGGTCGCTCAAAGAGCTGAAGTTCTTTCTCAAGAATTGGGAGTGCAAATAGAGCCGGGAATTCAAGTATTTTTTGCTTTGCCGTCCAGGAAAATCGCGGACGAAAATGAATGGACTTACATTCGCAAAGATGGTTCGCGGTTTCCGGTACTGTTGTCGGTGACTGCCTTATTTGATAGTAGCGGAAATATTAACGGTTTTTTGGGTATCGGTCAGGATATTAGCGATCGCAAACAAGCTGAAAAAGAGCTGCGCGACCTCACTAATGCCATGCAAAATGCGGTGGAAGGCATTTCGCGGCTGGATATTGAGGGACGCTACGTGAAGGTTAACCGAGCTTACGCTCATAAATGTGGTTACGAACCAGAACAAATGCTTGGCATGGAATGGCAGCTCACCGTACATCCGGGCGATGTTGAGATGATGCTCTCAGCTTATCAGGAAATGGTCATTTCTGGCAAAGTAGAAGTAGAAGCTAGAGGGGTCCGCAAAAATGGCTCGTTTTTTTACAAGCAAGTAACAATGGTAAAAGCTTGGGACGAACAAGGAATATTTAACGGCAACCACTGTTTTATGAAAGATATCACCGAGCGCAAACTAACTGAAACAGCTTTGCAGGAAAGTGAATTCAAGTACAGACAAATAGTTGAATTAGCAGAAGAAGGCATTTGGGTAATTGATAGTAATGGTCTCACGACTTATGTGAACCACGCAATGGCGCGAATGCTCGGCTATAATGAATTAGAAATGTTCGGGCGATCGCTTTTTGATTTCATGGACAAAGCGGAAGAACCACAAGCTATTGATAATGTCGAGCGACGCAAGCAAGGTATTCGTGAACAACACGAATTTAAATTCAAAAGCAAGGATGGCAAAGATATTTGGACTGATATGTCTACCAGTCCAGTCATGGACTCCCAGGGTAATCTGCTGTCTTGTTGCGCCTTGGTTTACAATATTACAAGCCGCAAAGAAGCAGAGCAGCAAATGCTGCAACTTACAGAAGATTTGAAGCGTTCCAACGAGGAATTAGAACAATTTGCTTATGTGGCTTCCCACGATTTGCAAGAACCGCTCCGAGCCGTTACCAGTTACACTCAATTGCTTGCCCAGCGCTATCAAGGAAATTTGGACGATCGCGCAGATAAGTATATTCATTATATTGTCGATGGCGCCACGAGAATGCAGCAGTTAATTAACGATTTGTTGGCGTATTCACGTCTGGGAACGAGGGGTCAGGAGTTTGAGCAGGCGGACTGCAACGCTGTGGTTAAGCAAACTATGTGCAATTTGCAAATTGCGATCGCCGAAACAAAAGCTGTAATCACCTGCGACGTGATGCCAACCGTGATGGCGGATGAATTTCAACTGGTGCAATTATTCCAAAATTTGGTCGCCAACAGCATCAAATTTTGTCGCCAAGATATTCCGTTGATTCATATCGCTGCCCGTAGGCAAGAGAACGAATGGGTGTTCAGTGTCCGCGATAACGGCATTGGCATTGATCCGCAGTATGCCGATCGCATTTTTATCATTTTTGCGCGCCTGCACTCCCGCCGCCAATATTCCGGTACTGGCATAGGTTTGGCGATGTGCAAGCGCATTGTTGAACGCCACGGCGGTCGGATCTGGGTGGAATCTCAGGAGGGAAAAGGAGCGACTTTTTACTTCACTATTCCTATAATTAGTACCTGAAGCCTCAAAATTCAATTCTGTTTTTATACTCAAAGGGATACGCCGGTTATGAGCGATCGAAGCACTGTTAGACCTATAGAGATTTTGC
Source organism: Microcoleus sp. w1-18aA5 (assembly GCF_036701705.1). Taxonomy (NCBI): domain Bacteria; kingdom Bacillati; phylum Cyanobacteriota; class Cyanophyceae; order Oscillatoriales; family Microcoleaceae; genus Microcoleus; species Microcoleus sp. w1-18aA5. Next base: position 62,659 of record NZ_JAUPTE010000020.1, read on the forward strand.
TGATTGAGGATTCTCCCAGCGATGCGGATTTGGCAAGAGAAGTCCTCAGTCAAGGTAAAATATTGAATAACTTGCATTTTGTGGAGGATGGAGTCGAAGCAATCAAGTTTTTGCGCCGAAAAGAACCCTATCTCAGGGTACCTCGTCCCGATTTGATTTTGCTCGATTTGCATCTGCCGAAAAAAAGCGGTATTGAAGTGCTAGAAGAAATTAAAACTGACCCAAAGTTAAAATTAATTCCTGTAGTGATTCTCAGCACTTCAGCAGCTCCCGAAGATATTTTTAAGTCATACTCGCTCCACGCCAACTGTTACATAACAAAACCGGTAGACTTCGTAGAATTTACTAAAGTAGTGAGGTTAATCGAGGAATTCTGGCTGGCAGTCGTCAAACTTCCTCTAAATTAAACGAACAGATGCTTTGCTTATGAATGCTCTAAAATTTTTTAACCTAGGAAATTATGCTGGTGGATGATTTGCTCAGCGAGGCTGAATGGGGTTTATAAAAGCTGGCTACCAGCCAATCTTTAACAATTTGCATAAGAGTAGGAAATATGGTAATAGCAATAAATTTATGGAATAAAGAAGGCTTTTCTGTTAGGGTTTGCGTCCCGATTTAATTCTGCTGGACTTAATTTTGTATAAAAAAACGGTTGGTAAATATTGATATAAATTAATTCAGCACTCAAGTTAAAAATGATTCCGGTGGTAATTATGACAAAATCCATAGCCGATGAAGAGATTCTCAAGTCTTATGCCCTGTCAGCCCGGTGCTACATCACTAAGCCTATCGATTTTAGTCAAGTCGCTAAGCTGGTGAGATGGATTGAGGATTGGTGGCTGGTGGTGGTGACAGTTCCCAAATAATAATTTTCAAGTTGAAAATGGCAAGGGAAAGCAAAAAAGTTTAACCTAAGATTGGTAGAGTAAAAATTTTACAGTCAAAAACGTCTAAGCTATGTGGATTAAGATTCTGTTAGTAGAAGACAATCCTGCTGATGCTGATTTACTTGCAGAACTGTTAGAAGTATCTGTGGGCGTCGAGTGGGAACTGGTGTCTGTTGAGTTCCTGCATGAGGCGATCGCACAACTGTGTAAACAACCCTTTGATGTCGTTTTGCTCGACCTTTCTTTGCCCGACAGCCGCGGTTTGGAAACGCTAACTCGCCTGCGAGAAGTTGCTCCTGATGTGCCAATGGTGGTAATGACAGGCTTGGATGATGAGGCGATCGCCCTCGAATCAGTTCGCTTGGGAGCTCAAGACTATATTGTTAAAGGTCAAATTACTACTCAATTATTAGTGCGGACGATCCGCTATGCGATCGAACGTTCTCAAACATTTCAAATGCTGCGGGAAAGCGAGCGCCGCTTTCGGGCGATTTTTGACTCGTCGTTTCAGCTAACCAAGCTGCTGACTCCCGAAGGAATTGTGCTGGAAGTCAACGAGACAGCCCTCGATTTTGCCGGATTGCGATCGGAGGGTATTGTCGGCCGCCCGATTTGGGAAATGGCGATTTGGGCCCAGTCGCCACAGGTTTCCGAACAATTGCAATGCGCGATCGGCAAAGCAAGTCGCGGCGAGTTTTTCCGCAGCGAAATCGACTTGTTAGGCAAAAGTGGTCAAATCATGACAGTTGATTTCTCACTGAAACCTGTTAAAAATGAGACAGGAAAAATTTTGCTGCTGATAGCGGAAGCCCGTGATATTAGCGATCGCAAACGAGCAGAAGCGGAAATTCTCAAAGCCCTCGCACGAGAAAAGGAACTTTCAGAACTGCGAGCTAAATTTGTCACAATGGTTTCCCACGAGTTCCGCACACCTTTGACAACCATCCAATTTTCCGCTGGATTGCTGCAAGATTACAGTTCTCAGTGGGCCCAAGATAAAAAATCTACTCATTTTGTGCGGATTCAATTAGCAATTAAACGCATGACAGAGTTATTAGAAGATATCCTCGTAATTGGCAAAATCGAAGCCAATACTTTGCAGTTTCAACCGATTTCCTTAAACCTCGAAAAATTTTGCCGTCAACTGGTAGAAGAGCAGCAGCTCAACGACAGCAACCAACACCCGATCGCCTTTCAATATGAAGGTGGCAACTGCGAGGCTCAAATGGATGAAAAACTGTTGCAGCAAATTTTGGGAAATGTCCTCTCAAATGCCATCAAATATTCCCCCGTAGGCAGTCCAGTTTCTTTGCATCTCAACTGTCAAAACAACGAAGCTGTGTTCCAAGTTCAAGACCAGGGCATCGGCATTCCCCAAGCCGATCGAGAGCGGATATTAGAAACTTTTTACCGCTCTCCAAATGTCGGCACTATTTCGGGAACAGGTCTCGGTTTAGCAATTGTGAAGAGGGCTGTGGAACTTCACGGCGGAAAACTGGCGATCGATAGTCAAGAAGGAAAAGGCACAACTTTCACTATTACCTTGCCTTTAATTTGCCCTCCCCATCAATAACAACTGCATTATCAACTATACATATCCGTAATTTAACGATTAATTAACTCTCTAACAAACAAACTTATCAAGTATCTGAACCCAGATTTATCCCACAAACTACTAACTAAAAGGAGCTATCACCATGGCTAAGATTTTGGTAATAGAAGACGAAGAAGCGATTAGAGAGAATATTTTAGAGTTGCTGGAAGCCGAGAATTTTGAAGGAATAGGAGCAATTAACGGCAAACTCGGCATCAAATTGGCGATCGAACAAATCCCTGATTTAATTTTGTGCGACATGATGATGCCGGAAGTAGACGGTCACGGCGTCCTCAAAGCTTTGCGTTCGGAACCCTTGACTGCCACAATTCCGTTTATTTTCCTCACAGCAAAAGCCGATAAAGTTGACATTCGCACGGGCATGGAACTGGGAGCTGACGATTACATTACTAAGCCATGTACGCCGCAAGAACTGCTAAAAGCCATTGCTATTAGACTAGAGAAACAAAAAACAATTAGCCGACAATCTCAAAAGACGCTAGACGAATTACGCACTAATATTAGTATGTCGCTGCCCCACGAATTGCGGACTCCTTTGAATGCAATTCTGGGTTTTTCTGAGCTGATTTTGTCAGAATATCAGGTCTTAGAGGAAGCAGATATCTTAGAGATGATTGGTCAAATTCAAACTTCTGGTCATCGCTTGTATCGACTCATTCAAAACTTTTTGCTGTATGCAGAACTGGAGATAGCAGCTACAAATCCCGAACTGTTAAAGGAGATGCGTAACAGCGAATTTAGCTGTGTAAAATCTTTGCTGAGTCAAAAAGCGCGCCAGCAAGCAAAACACGCGAATAGAACAGACGATTTACAATTAAACTTGCAAGATTCCTCGGTTGCTATTGATTCTGTCAGACTCGCAAAAATTGTTGAAGAACTATTGGACAATGCCTTCAAATTTTCTTTAGAAGGAACGCCTGTTTTATTAAGCACTTTCGTCGAAAATCAGACTTTTATTCTGTCTGTCAAAGACCAAGGCCGCGGCATGACTACCGATCAGATTTCACAGCTAGAAGCTTACAGGCAGTTCGATCGCAAACTTTACCAACAAGCAGGTTTGGGATTGGGCCTGGCGATTGTTCAACTACTTGTAGAATTACACGGAGGAGAATTTAAAATAGAAAGTTTGCCGCAGCAAGAAACCATAGTTTGCGTTTCCCTGCCTGTCTAAACAATGATTATACCAGTTTCCAAAAAGAATACAACTGTAGGTAAACTCCCAACTCTTATGGCATAAGTCATTCCCTATTCTCAAATCTAAACTCTCAAATGGTATTATGCAGGAGCGATCGCTTCTTTCAGACACCGCTGCAGATAAATTTGAGCTACCTTATCATTAGGGTTGATTTCCAAGCAGGCCGAAAACCATCTTTTAGCTTCGACACACTTGTCACTATTGTAGAGTACCAAAGCTTGCTCAAAGATTGTCTTGGTCTCTAACTTTTTCTGTCGTAACTCTGGCGGATCGGCCGCAAATACTTCATAAATTGTTACCATTCGCGATTTGCCTTTAACTGCTACGCGATCGATCAACCTAAAATCATAAATATCGTTCAACTGTATAAAAGTATGGTGAGTAATTAACATGGAAACTCCATACTCTTTTGTCAAAGTTTCCACACGAGAGGCTAAGTTTACCGCATCGCTAATCACTGTGCTGTCCATCCGACTTTGGCCACCAACCGTGCCTAACATCAAAGAACCCGTATTGATTCCTATGCCAATTTGCAGCGGCGGGCGATCGGGTCGATTGCGACTAATATTATACTCATTAAGCTCTTCTAGCATTGCAATTCCAGCTTTCACAGCATCATCCGCACTGCCATCGAACAGCGCCATAATCGCATCGCCCATGTATTTATCAATAAACCCAAAATTATTAGTAATTGCCGGTTCCATTCGCGACAAATAACCATTGATAAATTGAAAATTCTCTTCGGGATTCATCCTTTCAGAAAGAGAAGTGAAATCGCGGATATCTGAAAACAGCACCGACATTTCTTTCTGTACCTGATCGCCTAATTTGACTTCCAGAATACTTTCATATCCCAGAAAGTGGAGAAATTCGTGCGGCACAAACCGCCCGTAAGCATCTGTTAAATTTTCTTCTGCTGCTAAAGCTTTTTGTAACTCGTCTGTGAATTGGCGGCGTTCGGTTTCTACCTCTAGACGTTCCGTGATGTCTTGAAAAGCGGCGATCGCGTAAACTATGTTTTTCCGTTCATCGTAGATTGGAGTCGCCCAAACCTCGATCGGCACAATCCGATCCGACCCATGAACTTCTAGATCGTCCATACGCACAAATTCTCCCCGCAACGCCCGAACAATCGGTTGGCTATCCCTCGGATACAATTGATTAGTTGCAGCGTCGTAAAAATGATAAGCTTCAGGAAATTGGTCAGTACCCCCATCAAAAATTAAACCTTGGGCTAGTATCCTTTCCCCCCAAGAATTCATGTAAAAAGGTTTCCCCTTACCATCGACAACAAATATTCCCACTGGCATCGCTTCCAGGAATTGAGTCAATCGACTTTCGTTTTCTGACAGTGCCTCATTTAACTTTTCTTCGGCTGCCAAAGCTTTTTCTAAATCATTAGTAAACCTGACTCGTTCTACTTCTACCTGTCTTTGCAAACTAATATCCTTAGCAAAACCCTGATAGTAAAGCACTTCACCGTTAGCATCATAAACGGTGCGCGCATACTCAGAAATCCAGATAATGCTGCCATCTCGACAGTAAACCTGAGACTCAAACTCACACAGAGTACCGTGCTGTTTCATCAGCGCCAGAAACTCTTGACGGCGGTTAGGTTCCACGTACAATTGCTGCTGAATATCATTAATACTTTCTATCAATTCTGATGCGGAATCGTAGCCGTAAATTTCCGCCAGAGCAGGATTCGCACTGATAAAATGTCCGTCCGGAGTCGTCTGAAAAATACCTTCTAGAGCATTTTCAAATATCCCGCGATACTTCTCTTCAGCTTGAATTAACGCCGCTTCAGCTTCCTTGCGTTCAGTTATGTCACTAAAAGCAATAATCGCATAGGAAATGTCGCCTGTAGAATCATAAATTGGAGTTGCCCAACTCTCTACAGGAGTAATTTTATTAGCTGTACGAATTTCTACACCCTCAGTCCGCACATTTTCGCCCCTAAGTGCCCGCATAATTGGCAATTCTTCCACTGGGCATCTCTGATTAGTCCCGGTTTTATAGAATTGATAAATAGCTGCTTTTTGCTCTGAATTAATATGTGGCACAGTGCCTTTGCCAAATACCTCCCGCGCCTTCTGATTAGCGTAAAAAGATTGCCCGTTTGCATCAAGTACACACACGCCCAATGGCATAGCTTCTAGATACTGTGTCAAGCGACTTTCGTTTTCATGGAGTTTGGCAATCAGCATCGCCTGCTTGCGGTTTAATTTTATCAACTCCTGATTCATTTCCTGAAGTTCTCTTTGTTTTTCAGCTAATTCTTTATCTTGAAAATATCTATATATTGCCTCAGTTACAGTTAATTTTAAGTCATCACATTGCCAAGGTTTAGGTATATATCGGTACAATTTAGCATAGTTAATAGCATTGGCTACCGCATCCAAATCAGCTTGCCCCGTCAGCATGATCTTGAGAGTGTTCGGCGAGATAGCATGAACGCTCCTTAATAGTTCGTCTCCTTTCATACTAGGCATGATATGATCTGAAATCACCAAAGGAACTTCATACTGTTCTGCTAAAAGTTCGGACAGCAACTCTAAAGCTTCTTCGCCACTTTGGGCCGTTTCAATTAAATATTTATCTTCAAAGGCTTTTAGCAGGTCTATTTCCAGACTATCGAGTATAGTCTGCTCATCATCGACACAAATAATCACTGGTTTTTTCATAAATTTGCTAGACCAGACTTAATCGCTTCAATTAATTCTTGATTTTGCCAAGGTTTTTCTATGAAAGCATGAAGATTTGCTTGACTTTTTGTGCGCTCTATTGCTTCTTGGTCTGCTTGTCCTGTCAGCATCACTGTCACAATTTGCGGATATTTTTGATGAATTTTAATCAGCAACTCATCTCCTTTCATTCCGGGCATCAACCAATCAGAGACAATTACTAAAATGTTAACCTCAGCTTCACATAGCTCTTCAATAATTTCCAGGGCTTCGGCAGCACTTTCAGCAAATTCGCAAAGATATTTACCGTTAAATGCCTGTTGCAGTTCAATTTCAAGACTTTCCAACACTCCTACTTCATCGTCCACACACAAAATTGCTGATTTAGACATCGCTAGTTTCCTTCTTTAGTGTGGCAGGGTGCACCCCATGGGCAGCACACCGTTTTCCAAATTCTACATTCTGCGCGGGTAGACTGCAAATTTTCGCCCCCGACTTCAGTCTCCGGCGCTTTACCTACTCAGTTAAATTAATCGGCAAAGACACGGTAAATGCTGTTTTACCGGGCATCGACTCCACATCAATTTTACCCTGATGTTTTTCCATTATTTTTTTGACAATATCCAGCCCCAACCCGCTGCCTTCTCCCGCAGGTTTGGTAGTAAAAAAAGGCTCAAAAATTTTTGGAATAATCTCTGGTTGCATCCCTTTACCGCTGTCACTAATTTTTACCAAGACGCTGGTATCTTGTTGTACCACGTCAATTGTTAAAGTTCCTTGATTGTCCATCGCTTGTAAGGCATTGTGAATTAAATTTGTCCAAACTTGATTGAGTTCGTCGGGATAACACAGTACCACAGGCAATTGATCTTGATAGTTTCTGACAACTTCCACACCCTGCTTGATTTGGTTTTGATAAAGAGTTAATACAGTTTCAAGTCCATCCGTAATATTCACTTGTATTTTTTCCCCATTTATATCGTAACGCGCATAATTTTTCAGGGCAAAGACGACTTTTGCAGCGCGTTCAGTAGCGGTAGCGATGGTTCGGGCGCTTCTGTGAATGCTAGCAAAGTCGTAGGCTGTTTTGATAATATTTTCGCTGTCAGGATCTTTGAGCAACGACAAGAATTCTTGCAGATTTCCTTGCAATCCGATATTGACTAAAATGCTAGCAAGGCTGTCATAATTGTCAATGCCTTCCGACTCTAGTTGCTGCTTCACGTCTTTTTTCAATACCCGTTTTTCTCTAGTAGATAAAGAGTAATTTTGTTGGCTAGAACTGTACATCAAACGCAAGAAATCTTGCTGGCGTTCTGCTGACAGTTCTTTAAAAAAAACTGGCAACTTTTCTAGATTGTTATCCAAAAAGCTGGTAATATTTCCAATAGACGACCGAATCGCCCCCAACGGCGTATTAATTTCGTGAGCAATGCCCGCAATCAGTTGCCCTAATGCCGCCATTTTTTCCGATTGCACTAATTGATTCTGAGTAGCTTGCAGTTGGTCTAAAGTAACTGTAAGTTCATTGTTTTTCTGTTGAAGTTTTTTTCGCAACTGGCATATTGCTAAATGGGTTTCTACCCTCACTAGAACCTCTTCCACCTGAAAGGGCTTGGTAATATAATCTACCCCGCCCACAGCAAAGGCTTTGACCTTATCAAGTACGTCATTAATCGCGCTAATAAAAATCACCGGGATGTCGCAAGTTCGTTCATCAGCTTTGATTTTTTCGCACACTTCATATCCATTCATTTCGGGCATCATAATATCCAGCAAAATCAAATCGGGAGGCATACCTTTTGCCGCCGAAAGCGCTAACTCGCCGCTAGGTACCGGGCGCACTTTATAGCCCTTGCTGTTCAAAATTCCGGCTAGCAGCCGCAAATTAGCTGGGGTGTCATCAACTACTAAAATATTACCGCGATCGGTGCTAGGAATGTCGTTATTCATGTGATATTGCTTGAGATATTAGCTTTAAAACTTTGTCGTACTCAAAATTTTCCATACAATTTGCGATCGCACCTGCCGTTACTGCATCCTTTAATCGAATTTGCTCTATCAAGGTATCAATTAAATCCATATCTGCATTCAGTATTGCTAGCTTTAAATCAGCTACCAGTGAATCAGGCAATTTTACGAAATCAGCCGCACTCATAGCGCGATCGCCTTCTTTGATTGCCGATAAATTAGTTAAACCCAGCTCTTCATAAATATAGCGCACTCCGATATGTTTGTGCATCGCATCAAAAATATCGGCTTCCCGGAAAGGCTTCCTCATAAAAGCATCGCAGCCCGCCGACAAAATAACTGCTCGTTCTTCCTCCAAAACGCTCGCTGTCAGCGCAATAATCGCAGTAGCTTGACCTTTAATAGTACCTTTAATGTATTGCGTAGCTTCGTAGCCGTCCATCACAGGCATTCTCATGTCCATCCAAATTAGATGCGGTTCCCAACTATCCCAAATCTCAATAGCTTCTTGACCGTTAGTAGCTTCTTTTAGTTCAAAACCAAGAGGAGAGAGGATTTTAATTAACAGTTGGCGATTGAGCTGTTTATCGTCTACTATCAAAATTCGATAGGTGTGTTGGTTGGGTGCCAAGGCAATAACATTCCGGCTCGGTTTTGGGCTTTCAATATCAGCCGGATCGACCGCAATAACTTGAATGTCAAACTTAAAATTAGTTCCCGTGCCAACAGCAGAACAGACGCTCATTTCGCCGCCCATTAATTCCACAAATTTGCGACTGATTGGCAATCCCAAGCCGGTACCTTCTTGCGAATCTTTGCCTGTCTTGGTTTGCACGAAAGGTTCAAAAATATCGTCTAATTCATTGATAGCAATACCGGAACCAGTATCCTCGACTTCAAAATGAAGGAAGAAGGAACAGGTAGAAGCTGCATCGTCATCTGGGTTTGCAATAATCTGGTTGCTGGACGGACTGACTTGAGATATTTTAACACCATTAATAGCGGAACTTTTTGTATTTTTTGATACTTTCGACTGCTCAAAGTTTCCCCCTTCTGCCTGCTGATTTTTGCCGAATGACTGCTTCCCAACTCTGACCGCTATACCGCCCTCATCGGTAAACTTAAGAGAGTTATTGAGCAGATTAATTAAGATTTGCCGCAACTTTAAATCATCAGTTTCTATGTATTGTGGCACATCGGGGCTGCGGTCAAAAACCAACTGCAAGTGCTTGTCATCTGCTTTGAGCTGAAACATATCTTCCAAGTCGTTTAGGAGGCGATAGAGGTCGATTTTATGGGGATTGAGGGTGGTGCGCCCCGATTCAATTTTAGATAAATCCAGCACGTTATTAATCAGGGTAAGGAGGTGTTCTCCGCTGCTCCTAATTATGCTAATATTTTCTTGATTTTCGGGGGATAGAGTTTGGCTGCGAGTCATCAGTTGGGAAAAGCCGAGAATTGCATTGAGAGGCGATCGCAATTCGTGGCTCATGTTAGCCAGAAAGGTGCTTTTAGCTTGATTTGCTACTTCCGCTTTGTCTTTAGCTACAGCCAATTCTGTCGTCCGCTCTTGTACTCTGTTTTCTAAAGTTTCAAAAGATTGTTGCAGTTGTTGAGCCATACTGTTAAATGACTTTGCTAATTCCCCCAATTCGTCAGAACGTTCGCTTTGTACTGTTTTATCCCATTCACCTTTAGCAATATTTTTTGCTGCTGTATTTAAGCTCAGAATAGGATTTGTCACCCACTGAGAAGTCAGAATGCCAATTACCACAGCTACTCCTAAAGCTGCGAAACAAAGCAAAACCGCTGTGCGGGTATTGGCATCGATTTCTTTGGTGAAATCTGCTTCGGGAACAACTACGACAATCAGCCAGTCTAAACCTTTGCCGTCTTGGAACGGCAAGACTTTTAAAAAATGTCGCTTGTCATCTATTTCAAAGCTCAATAACTCGGATTTTTTAATTTGGTCTAAATTTTTAAACTTTGCCGTCAAATATTTAGCTGTCGCTTGAGTAAAGGGGTTGCTGCTTTCTTCCACTTTAAACAATTGTTTTTTATTATCTTTGGTGCGAAATGGTTTTTCGGTGGTGGAAGTTGCTAACATAGTACCCTGGCGATCTATAATAAATGTTTGACCGGATTTGCCAACTTTGAGACTGTTAAGAAATCTCCCAAGATGGTCTAGACGCAAGGCAGTAAATAAGACTCCTTCTAGCTGATTTTTGTCGCTGTATACTGGTTGGAGAGCGCTGATAATTAAGGTAGGCTCTAGTAAGGAAACAAAAACAGAACTCCAAGTAGGTTTGCCGACTTTTACGGCTTTTTTGTACGCAGGATGTTGCCGATTATCATAGTTTTTGGCAAGGGTGGTAACTGTAGTGCGCTCGCCGAGAGCGTTCGTATTGTAAGAATCAAAATTTAACCCAGTAGATGTTTCTATCACATTAATGATTCGGGAGCCGTTAGAGAGTTGTTCACCGGCTCTATAATCTCCCTTATCGTTGCCAACGGAGGTAAAATAGATATATGGATATAATTGTACTTGCCGCCAAAGATATTTCTCCCAAGCTGATAAGTTTTCCATCTTTAACAAGCCGAGCTTGACAGCATCCAGCTTGGTTTGATTGATTTGATGGGGAGTAGTCAGGTAAACTTGCAGGTTTTGCTCGACACGCAAACTCACCTCACTCATTAACTGACTGGCAAGGTTATTAACTGCTTTTTGTCCGTTTCTAAAAGACAGATATCCTACGAGTCCCACGGTTCCCACGATTTGCAATACAAATGGAACTATGAGAACAGTTCGCAGCGGTAATTGGTCTAAAATTTTAGCAACCATAAGATTGAGGGGTTTGGTGAACTTAGTCTACAACCGTCTTTGCAGAATCTGTATTAACAGCAGCACCATTTATTTACTGCCGCTTAGCTAGGAGGAATTGATGCGGGCTATTTTAGCTGTGGTAGATGCTCGACCCCGATCGAATGTGAACCTAATGTTTGCTCGATTAAAGTCTATTATTTTACCCATTGTCGTATTATTGTTACCATTTAGCTAAAAGTTGCAGTCTCTGCCTGCGAGAATAGGCTGATATTCGATCGCACGGGCGAGTTTAATCCGCATGGGTCAAGCGGTTTGGAGGCCTGCCAGGAAATTTGCGATCGGCACTCGCCATTTTCCGCAAGACGTGTTATACTCTAAAAAGTCGAGGGCACGTAGCTCAGTGGATAGAGCATCAGGTTCCGGTCCTGAGGGTCGGGGGTTCAAATCCCTCCGTGCTCATTTTATATTTATTTTGTGGAGTAAGGGTTTCAGGTTAATTGTATTACCGATACTCCTATTTTCCGCTCAAATTTCGCTCCCATCTGTTCCAAGTATCTCCAAAACCCCCTCCATATCTGCCAAGTTTGCGCCGGACTTTTTACGTCTGGCTTTCAACTGGTTGAGCAGGTCGGCTGGCTCTGGAAATTCTGCGACGGTCGGAGCGGAGTTTTCAAATAGCTCCGTACTTATTTAAATTTATAAAATGACTGATTTTGAGAGACCGGGGACAAATTTTTACCCTCGGTCTCAATTATTGTGATTTAAGCGCCAGTGTCAAAAATCGAATCGCCCCTGTAGTCGCCTATCGCGGACTGATTCCGCCCCTGTTCCTTAGCACGGTACAGTGAACGATCGGCGATCGCAATTAAGTCAACCGATGATAGTTCCGAAATCGGAATCAAGTTGGCGATACCCATACTAATAGTAACTACATCGCTCACATCAGAGGTTTTGTGAGGAATATGTAAAGCTTGAATAGCAGCGTGAATCCGTTGGGCCACCGAACTCGCTCCTTCAAGATCAGTATTAGGCAAAATGATGGCAAATTCTTCTCCGCCGTAACGCGCCACCAAATCCGCTGGACGGTACACCACCTCTTGCACAGTCTGAGCAAGTTTGAACAGACAATCATCCCCCATTTGATGACCGTAGCAATCATTATAACGTTTGAAATAATCCACATCAAACAACAAAAGAGAAATAGGTTTTTGTTCCCGGTATAGCCGCTGCCATTCATGCTCTAAGCGGTCATTAAAACAGCGGCGATTAGCAATTTGAGTTAACCCATCAATATTTACCACTTGTTCTAAGAGGTGAGTAGCGCGGGCTAGTTCTTCGTTAGAGAGTGCCAGTTGCTGATTAATTTCTCTCATGCGCGCTTGGGCCTGCTGCCTTTCTGCCAATTCCTTCTGTAACTTCTGAAAAATATCCGCTTGCTTAATGGCGATCGCTAACTGATTAGCAATTTGTTTAACAAGGTCAACTTCAAATTCTTCCCATTGCCGAGGAGCAGAACATTGATGAATACATAACAACCCCCACAAATCTTGTCCATTGAGCAACGGCGCAACTAAATTAGCCCGAACCGGAAATTGTTTCCAAAGAGCGCGGCAACAGTGTTGAAGGTCAATCTTATTGATATCTTCAACTACCTGCATTCTCCATTCTTTATATGAATCAGGACCTTGTTCACCACCACACGGGTCGTTAAATTGATTTCGGCTTACCAATTTACATCCTTCGCCTACGGATTCTGAAACAAACTCACCATATCCAAATTTACTGTCAGGATCGAACTTAAATATGCCAACGCGCTCGGCATCCAGAAACAGGCGAATCTCCTGCGAAGCAATCTCAAAAATTGTAGACAAATCAAGAGATTGACGGATGTGTTGAGTAATCTCTTGAAGTAATATAGCCTTGTCGTACTGTTGCCGCAGAGCAATTTCCGCTTGCTTTTGGGCGAGAATAGCTGCCTCTGCTGCTTTTTTGGCTTTAATAATTTCACCTTCGTATAGGATACGCTGGCGGATACAGATCAAGATGCAATTGTTGACGAAGCTTCCCCCCTTCTCCCGACGCACAGCGTTGATCAGCATAGGTATATCACTACCCTGCTTTGACCTTAATGAGAAGTAAATTTCCTCTACTTTACCGTCGAGCTTCAACAGGGGGAAGAAATGGGTTTGAAAAAAAATCCGGCTGGCCATTGACAGAATGGAGTCCATTTTGCGTTCCCGCAGTTCATCGGTTTCGTATCCGAGTAATTGCAGTAATGTGGCGTTGACCATTACGATCGTACCATCGTCAGCAAACGAGAGGAATCCACAGGGTGACGTGTTGAGTAGCTCGTCTATCTGGTAGGTCATGTTTGCCATACAAATCAGGTAGTATGAGGTACACTCAAATACTCCTTCATCATCTCGATCGTCTCTTGTGGATGACTCAGGTGCGGGCAATGTCCCGTAGCTTTCATCAGCCGTAGCGTACTTTTAGGTAGGTGGCGGTGGAGGTAATCCCCTACCTCGGTGGGAGCAATCACGTCATCAGCGCATTGCAATATCAGTGAAGGTACTGATACCTTGGGTAAATCACTGCGATTGTCAGAGTAAAAAGTTACCTCGGCAAAGCGACTTGCAATCACTGGATCAGTCGAGCAAAAACTTGTCTCAAGTTCCTCACTTAACTCAGGACGATCCTGATTCTGCATCACCATTGGCGCGAGAAAGCTTGCCCAACCAATGTAATTTTTCTCCATGATATCGAGCAGATCCTCAATATCTTTGCGCTCAAACCCTCCGTAATAATTTGGTAAATCATTGATGTAGCAGGGTGAAGGCCCTAGGAGAATCAGGCGCTTAAAGTAATGAGGAGCTTGAATTGAAGACAGGATGCCGATCATACTGCTGACCGAATGACCGACAAAAATCACATCAGTCAACGCCAATTCTTCACAAATATCGAGGACATCCTGAACATAGCCATTGAGGTCGCTGTACCGTTCATAACTGTAGGCACTAATATCAGACTGTCCCGAACCTACATAATCAAATAGGATGATTTTGTAGTCCTTCTCGAAAGCCGGTGTTACGAAACGCCACATATTTTGATCGCACCCAAATCCATGAGCAAACATCATCGTCTGGGTGCCTTGTCCAAACACTTTTATATTATTCCGTAAGAAAAATTTTTTAGTCATTTGATCGACACGAGCATTAAATTAATTATAAGACTTTGGCGCGCTTTTATGAGGGAGAATTGATGATCCCACATAGTGGTGGACAACAATTCAGGATATCGGATTAATTGAATTGCAAACTCAGCAATAGCCGTCTTCCTCAACATATAATGCAGCCGAATTTCCTAGGCGCTAGCTTGTAACTATTCCCATTGCGCTGGGGTTTCCATTCCTTCGGCAATTGTGCTCGATTTAAGCCATCTGGGATTACAACTATGGGTTTGTTAATTCCGCGCTCGATCGCTCGGAAGGCTGGCTAAATCGCGGACAAGTGAAAGATCAATTTTGAGCGACTTCATCAGAAAATTTTTCCACTTGTTAAAAGCAGCATAGTCAGGTCCAAAATCATCCACAAAAATCCCAATACCACGCTTTGATAATTGGCTTAAAACATTGTATGTAATGTCAAAATTAAGCATCATTGTCGTTTCGGTAATCTCTAGCCCTAGATATTTCGGCTTCATCTGGGTGCGCTCAAGGATGCGATCGCTCTTAGCGATTAAAGTCGGTTGGCTGAGTTGACGTGCCGACAGATTCACCGCGATATTAGGCAGAATTAGTCCTGCTGCTAGCCACTGCTGATATTGCCAAGCTTGCTCTAAAATCCATTTGCTCTTCGGGCAAAATCAATCCAGTTTTTTCGGCAATGGGAATACATCGATGGCGATGAATCCAACCTAGTTCAGGAGAATACACTCCTAGTATAACTTTAACACCAGCAAGGTTACCTGTTTGCCAATCGAGCTGAGTTTGATCATACAGCAAGTATTTGCTTTCCAAGCACAATTCAAGAGATTTACGATCGCCAGGGTATTGGATTTGGCCCAAGTTATTGTTGCTGTGTAAAAACTATAGGTATTGGGTTATAGAGGCAATAAGAACTCCTATTTCCGCAATTAAGAACCTGTAAAACATTGTCGCGGTTGCTATCAATCTTCCCAAACTCCTCAAATTTAAAAATTAAAAAAGTTGGGTTTCCTAGCTCAACCCAACTTACTTTTAACAACGATGAATTACTGCTAACTCTCAAATATCCTCATCGTCTTGACCTTGCACACCCTGGAGAATCCGCGATAGCTCACTCTTCTCATTAATAGTAATCCGAGTTGGAGAACCGCTGATAATCCGTTCGTAACCACGGAACGAATCTTTAATTTGTGGGCCTCTTTCAGTAATTGTGTATTCCCGAATTCCTTTGTCATGCCACGAACCGCGCATCTTAAACACATTAATTGCCCGCGACATTTCTCCTCGAATCTCTACATACTGCAGCATAATAATCGTGTCAGTAATCGTAGAAATATGGGAGTCAGTAATCGAATTAGAACCCATAAACTGGTCGCTTGTATTCGTAAAAAAGCCGGTTATTTCTTCCTGCTTCGCAAAACCTGTCACTCCGATCACAAATTGCCTGAAAGCATTATTGCTGACACCCCTAGCTAAGGCAGACAGCGAGTCTATAGCAATTCGAGAAGGTTTGAACTCAGCAATTTCTGATTTAATAGTCTGCAAGTGGTCTTCCAAACCGGCAGATTCCGGGTAAGTACACAGCAGCTTTAGCATTCCTTTCTGTTCCATTTCCTCAAAATCAATGCCCCAAGAATAAGCATTGCGGAACAACTGAGCGCGCGACTCTTCATACGCAAACAGCAGCGCCCGATTGCCGTTCATACAAGCATTCTGCAAGAACTTGCTCACCAACAGAGTTTTGCCGGTTCCCGTTGCACCCGTAGCCAAAATAATCGAGTCTTTGAAGAAGCCGCCACCGCACATCTCATCGAGAGTTTTATCACCTGAAGAAACCCGCACGTTTGAAGACTTTTGAGTTAATCGCATCGCCCCCAATGGGAAAATATTAATTCCGTCATTAGTCATAGTAAAAGGATATTCACCCTTCATGTGAGTTGTACCGCGCAACTTCAAAATTTCGATGGTGCGGCGGCGACGTTCTCCTTCCAATACGTTGCGAACAATCACCACATTATCCGACACAAACTCTTCCACTCCAAACCGAGCCACCGGGCCGTATTCTTCCACCCGTTCCGTCGTCATAACTGTAGTTGCTCCGACTTGTTTGAGGCGCGCAACTAAGCGAAAAATTTCTCGGCGCACCACCGATGCGGCGTCGTACTGCTGAAATACGGCGGTAACAGAATCTATTGAAACCCGCTTGGCTTTGTACTTACGAATGGCGTACTGAATTCGCTCGATTAAGGCTGATAAATCAAAATTTCCTACGATATCTTGACCTTCCGGATCGGGGGAAGCGTCCAAAATAAATAGCTTGCCTTCCTCGATTAACTGTGCCAGATCCCAACCGAAACTGCAAGCATTTTTAATAATATCTGTGGGAGATTCTTCAAAAGTTACGAACACTCCAGCTTCGTCAAAATGGGTAATTCCATTATAGAGAAATTGTACGGCAAATAAAGTTTTTCCCGTTCCTGATGTGCCGCTGACTAGGGTGGTTCTGCCGAGCGGCATTCCGCCGTGACTGATGTCATCGAAACCCTCAATCATCGTGCGAATTTTTTCAACTCCTGCCGTTACCAATCCTTCTCGTTTAACCGTTTGACTAATTTCATTCATGTCGATTTTTGTCAACTCTCAGTATTCTTTAGTTGTCACTCATTAACCGCCGATCATGAGTCTTTGTACCCAGCTTTTAGTTTTGGCTCTTGCTCAATAACTAATGACTGCTGACTGGTGACTAATAACCCCGCTCAAAAACCGATACCGTGCCACGTACTTCTGTCGTGGAAAGATGAAAATTTTAGACTTTTGTTCAACCTCCCCGGTTCATCTGTTGAGTAAATCTAAAACCTAAAATCGTTCGACTAAGCGCGACTCGATGCTTCGACTTAGCGCTCGCCAAACGTTTCACGCCAAACCGAAGTCTCAAATCTAAAATCGACAGACTCTCACTTGATTATCTTATGAATTGAGGTCTTCTTCGCGAAGTTCTTCATAGAGCAAATCTAATCCTATCAGAACTTTCTCACGATCGGACAAATCGCCAATAATTTTTCGCACCGGCGGCGGCAGGATTTTTGCCAGCGTCGGGGTTGCCAATATTTTGTCCTCTTCTGCTAGCTGAGGATTTTTGAGAACATCTATGACTTTCAGCGCGTAGACGCCTTGAAATTCTTGTTCTAGGATGTCCTTTAGGGTTTTCAAAGCTCGCACTGAGTTGGGAGTATTCCCCGCAACGTACAGCTTCAGAACGTAGGTTTTCTTCAGAGGACTCATGAACTTTTTTAAATGTTGAGTATTAGTTGTCAGATGTTAGTTGTAGTTGTTATTTGTCTTAAATCCGCTGTTCTTTGTTATTTTATAATAATTTCCGCCTCGCCCTCGCGCGGCCGTTGCTCGGCTCCTTTCTTTTTTGTTAGATTCTACCTTCTACCTTTTGTTTCTTAAATTATGCCGAATCCCTTCTACATTCTACCTTGAGAGGTTTCTTTCGGAATCGATCGCCGATACATCTCGCACATATGAGCGATCGCGTCAATCAGGGTCAAACGGTAATCAAGCAATATTTCCTCACTGCGCCCTTCTATTTTTAGCTGTTTAGCAAACTCGTCCATCAATTCCATGTGAATTTCTACAACTTGAGTCACAGGAACGTCAGCAAAAAAAGCCAAATTCACAAATTCATCTATTTGATTGTTGACCGCAGCATCTTGAGAAAAATAATTCAAAACGATGTCGCGATAACTTGACTTGAGTTGCTCCAAAAACTTTTGCTTCTCTGGTCCCGACAGATTTTTCAAAAAAATCTGGGAATTTCTTTTATAATACACACCTAAGTATCCTAATCGCTCCCGTAATTTTTCCGCCAGCCGCCGCTGCTGTCGGCTGAGCAAACTTTGAGCAGTCAATTGGGCTGTCGCATCTACCGTTACGGATTGGTAATTGACAGGAACCGGAGTTGAAAGTTTCAGAAATTGTGCGATCGCCCGATCGATACCGGCAGCTATTTCACTTGATCGAGCGATTGCCAGTTGCACCTCAGCAGGGTGATAAAAAAAAGCACAGCTTTCGTCTCGACTCTGGTTGGCGGTACTGGCTGCCGCCTCAAAACCATCTGAAAATGGTGCTTCGGCCTTGCCATCTACCTGCGCGTGAGGCGAAAAAATCACAGCAGGCAAAAAGATCGATCGTTCTTGCAGCTTGCCCAGAAGCGATCGCAGATCCCCATCCACCTCCAAAACCAAACAATCAAGGTGATAATTGTGCTTAAGGAACCCCAAAAGCTCCACTGCCGACTTAATGTGCATTAAAGTATAGCGCTCGCCTCTCAAAAGCTCGATCGCAGAGGCTGCAATTTCCTCAGAGCGGACAAAAATACCGATAGAAAGTTGAGGAAGCAAAGCTGTAGGTGCACCACCTAAGTTGCCTGAAAGTGCTGGATCGCTCAGAGTTGATATCTCCTTTACAAAAAACTTAACATTTTAACAATCATCTCAACATTTATTTTAACCAATCTTAACCGCAAAATAAGTGATGCGCTTCTACCGGAAGAAGAATCAAAGTGTACTCCGTGGTTTTTGTGTCAAGCACCCTGAGCGTGATTTCTGCAATTAAGCTTAAGCCTTAAAATAATTGCTAGTCGCCTCAAATCAGGCGTAGGCATCGAACTCCCCGGTGTCGGTGCAGATACGGAGCCTGATAGCGAACTGATATAAAACTAATAAGATACAGAAATTCGCAGCTACATTGAGCATCAAAAATATTACTGCTCTCGTGAGCAGACTCTCAGGTTTGTTATGCCACTCACCACCCCCAGTCTCAAAAATTTTATCGAGCCAGTGCCGCTGTGCCGCCAAACGGGTGTGCTAGCATCGCTGCAGTCAATTTTCAGATCCTGCAACTGCGATCGAGTTGCAGTAGTCAACGAACAGCTACAGCCGCTGGGATTAGTGTACCTCCGCAGCCTTTGGGCTTGGGGAGCCGATCGCACAAACGACGGGCAGCAACCTTTGTCAGAAAGCTCGATCGCGATCGAACCAGTCAGGGTATTACCCGCCGCTATGAGCGTCAGCGAATTCTGGGAGTACCTGCAAACAGAGGAACAGAACACCCCAGCCCGGCCAAACCGCCAAACCGCCGACACCCCCCCCAAAACTCCGATCGCCCTCACAGATGCCAGTGGTCAATTCTTAGGAATGCTAGACAACCTGAGCCTGCTGCAATTCGCCGCACTCAACAGCAGCTCGCTCTGCAGCCTCACAGAGCAGGGAACAGCAGTCAAAGAAATCGAATTAAAAAAACCAATTTCCGAAGCCATCGCCACGGTCCTAGACGCTCAAGTGCGCTTTCTAGAAGCAGGATTGAAACCTTCGGAAAACCTGAACTCCCTAGTCGAACTACTGGAAAAACTACCCCTGCCCCTGAGATTGCAAACCCCCACCGCACAAATAGTCAGCCAAAACGCAGCGTGGCGGATTTTGCTGGGAGCTGGCCCAGAACCAGTTCCAGAACCAGCAGCAAATTTGGGTAAACACTCGCCCCGCAAACCAAGCCATTTAACAAGCGAATACAAGAGCGTGCAGTTAGAGGGCATCACCACCGACTGCAGGAGCCTAGTAGGAGCAAGTAGATCGGGCGATTCCCTGCGGGATAGCTTCGCCGCGCGTGATTCAACCGCAGCCACCAGTTGTCCGCTGCCCCTGTACGCTGCTGCTTCCCCCTCAACATTAACCGCTCCAGCTTGGTGTCCCATGGCCGGCAAACCAGACACCTACATTTGCGAGTGCCCCGTACAAAAAGGTCAAGAACGGATCTGGCAATTTGTCAAACAGCCGCTCTCAGACAAGCTAATTTTAGTAATGGGACAAGATGTCACCGAAGAACATTTAGTCGCCAAAGAACTAGCAGCGAAAAACGCAGATTTAATCCACCTCAACCGACTCAAAGACGAATTTTTATCCTGCATCAGCCACGAACTAAAAACGCCACTCACCGCCGTCCTCGGTTTGTCCAGCCTCCTCAAAGATAAATTGATCGGAGAACTCAACGATCGCCAAACACGCTACGCCAAACTAATTCATAAAAGCGGGCGGCATTTGATGACAATAGTTAACGATATATTAGACTTGACCCGGATGGAAACCGGGCAGCTAGAACTAATTCCCGAAGCAGTCGAAATAGAATCAACCTGCCAAAGAGCGTTTGAACAAGCAAAACAACTGCAACAGCAAGAAGAAAAAAAACCACCCGAACCAAGCAAAACTGATGGCACAGCAAACGCAGAACCCTCCGCCCAAATAGAATTTACACTCGAAATAGAACCGGGACTGAGCCAATTAATTGCCGACGAACTGCGACTGCGGCAAATGCTCGTCAACCTCCTTTCCAACGCCCTAAAATTCACCGAACTCGGCGGCAAAATCGGATTGAAAGTAAATGTTTGGGAAGGCTGGATCGCATTCAAAGTTTGGGACACTGGCATCGGCATCCCCGCCGACAAACAGCATCTGATCTTTCAGAAATTCCAACAGCTAGAAAGCCCCCTCACCCGCCGCTTTCAAGGAACCGGACTGGGACTGGTACTGACTCAACGCCTAGCTCGGCTCCACGGCGGGGACGTTTCGTTTATTTCCTCAGAAAACCAAGGCTCTCAATTTACCCTGCTGCTGCCACCAAATCCTCCGGGAAACAGCAGTGAAGAAGTCCCCGCATCGGGAGCCGTTGAGGAAGAATTATTACAACCCCAATATCCGACTCTGACCGCCAATTCTCGCTCTCGTTTAGTATTAATAGTCGAAGCAGTTCCCAAATATATCGAAGATTTAACCAACGTCATCTCAGGTTTGGGCTACCAAGTAATAGTCGCCCGTTCCGGCACCGAAGCGCTAGAAAAAGCTCGCAGGTTCAGTCCCGAAGCGATTTTCCTCAACCCGCTGCTGCCGCTGCTGTCGGGTTGGGACGTGCTGACGCTGCTCAAGAGTGACCCGGATACCCGATCGATTCCGGCGATCGTCACAGCCACCAGAGGGGAGAAAGAACGGGCTAGTGTCAACAGAGCTGAAGGCTTTTTGACCTTGCCGGTGGAAGAACCCGCTTTGCGGCGGCTGCTGGCAGACTTGATCGGCCACAGTAATTCTAGTAGCCCCAAAGTAAGGAGTTCTTTAACCGTTTTGTGGCTCAGCCCGCAAAACAGTTCGTCTCAAGGTTCCGCTTTACTGCTCAACCCCAACTACTGCCGGGTTTTAGAAGCAGACGACCTCGGCCAAGCAGAACTCGTGGCCAGAATTTGGCGCCCCGATGCGATCGTCTTGGATGGTACAAGTCAACTGCAAAACCCCTTAGCTTTTATCGAACAGTTAAGTCGGTCTCGAAATTTGGGTTCTCTCCCGTTAGTGACTTTAGACCCCACCACTACGCAACTGGCAAATCAAGTCAAAGGATTGTCGGTATTTCCCTGTTTGGCTACCCGCAGTCCCGACGACAGTGAAACTTCACCAACCGGTTTGGTACCAAGTGCTTTGTGGCAAGTGATTCAAGTTGCTGCGGGCATGAGTTGGAAACCCAGCATTTTATTTGCCGACATTTCGACTTTACCCGATTTGCACTCCTCTTCTGGGGGGAACCCGACGGGAGAATTGGAACATTGCGATCGATCGACAAATGCCGAGATTCCCCTTCCCAATTCCCATTTTTCTACTCCCAACTTTCAAGCTTTGATTCAGTACATCCAAACCGCAGGATTTCGAGGGTCGATCGCTCAGAGCTGGACAGAAGTTTTGCAGCAGTTGCAATATCAAAGCGTTGACTTAGTTTTGCTGTGTTTGCGAGATGCCCCCTCAGAATCAACCGCTATGCTGCAGGCGCTATCGAACTTGCGCCAAATGGCAGTAAAATTGCCAATTTTAGTTTGGGATTATCGATCTGCTGTAAATTCGGAATCCGAGGCGATCGACTTTCTACTGCAAGAAGTATCTGCCAAAATTTTGCCTTCTTCCTTATCAGCAGCACAATTGTTAGACAAAATTCAACAGAGTTTATTAACTCATTCAAGTTCCTAAAAATGAAGAATTTCCCAGGTTTTTAGTGAGGAAGTAACTCGTTTCTCAACCTGTAAAAATTAACTATTATTTATGAGGAAAAGCACAATTGGGCAACTATTTAACTGTCAACCGCCAAGCGTTATTTATCAAGTCAGTCAAGTTTATAATAACTCATCATTTTGCGTATTTGTAGTGAGGTGATCAGTGGTTTATAAAACAGTGAATAAAAACGACTACCCTGAGTGTAAATATAATTTGACAAGTATAGCAATCCTAAATCATTCATTTGCATAATTATTGTAGGGGCAATCCTCCCGTGGTTGCCCGATAGATAGGGGGTAGGCACTATTAGCACTACCCCTACAAATTTATCTGAATCATTTAGGATTACTATATTTAAATGAAAACCCAAAAGTGTTGCGAGTCAAGAAGCAATATCAAAACTCAAAAATATGAGTTATTATAGGCGATCGAGAAACCCTTATATTTTTTTCTGGGGCTGTACAGTGCCTAATCGCATTCCTTTAATATCTCTGCTACTCGCACTCGGTTTGGGGGCAATGCCCCAGCCTGCTGTGGCACAGGCACTCCTGCCTTACACCCTGCAAATCGACTCGGCCCAACTCGAACAAACGGCCTTGAGCCTTGCAGAAGAAGCCGTCCAGCTAGCCAGACTCCAGCAGTACCAACTAGCGGTACCTAGAGCCGAACTCGCCACACAGTTAGCCCCCAAAAATGCTCAAACTTGGACTTTGTTAGGTAGCTTGTACCTTCAAGTCGAACAGTTTGACAAAGGCATTGAAGCTTTGGGGCAAGCTCAATCTCTGTCGCCAGAAAATCCATCAATTAAATTTGTCTTGGGAGAAGCTTACTTTCGGAAAGCGAACTACGAGAAAGCAGTTGAATATTTGCAAGCAGGATTAAAACTCAAACCAGACACTCCAGGTGCATTATTTGATTTAGGTAATGCTTTTTATAAGCTGAAGCGGTTTGATCAGGCGATCGCCCAATACGAAAAAGCCTTTGCTTTAGAAAAAAATCTTTGGCCTGCTGTCAACAATATCGGATTAGTCAAATACGAAATGGGAGATGTTGATAGCGCCATCAAACGCTGGCAAGAAGCGATCGTGATCGACGACAAAGCAGCCGAAGCAATGCTAGCTCTAGCAGTAGCATTCTACACCAAAGGTGACAAAGAAAAAGGCTTAGCGATGGGAGAAGCAGCTCTGAAACTCGACAAACGTTATGCTACCGTAGAATATCTCAAAGAAAACCTCTGGGGCGATCGTTTAATCGCAGATACGCAAAAGTTGCTAGCCACTCCTGAAATGAAAGCAGCACTGGCTAAAATTCAAGACGCCCCACCCCCTCCCCAAATGTCGCCTTAATTGTAGTTAAGTTTGTAGTGAGGACTTCAGTCCTCAAAGCTTTTTTTAACTGAGAACCAACTATCTTATTCACGACTAAGACCAAAAAATAGTTGAATGCGCTATCGGTAGGGGTAAGGTGCGCGCACAGCGCACCCTACCGATTGAGTTGGTGCGTAAGTTCTATTATTGCCACGAAGCAGTCGCTGTCTTCAATTCTCCAATCTAAAATCTAAAATCTAAAATCTAAAATCGCATGACCCCTCTAAGCTGGACAGAATTAGAAGCCCTCACAGACTTTGAAGTCGATCACACAAACGGTCCCACCAACGCCCAAGCCCGCTTGCGCCTATTCGGTAAAACCGAATCCGATGTGCGAGTCACTCTGTACCGCGATAACCATGCTTGGTGTCCCTACTGCCAAAAAATCTGGTTGTGGTTAGAAGAAAAACAAATCCCCTACCGTATTGACAAAGTTACCATGTTCTGCTATGGGGAAAAGGAAAGCTGGTACAAGCGCAAAGTGCCATCGGGAATGCTACCGGCGATCGAACTAGACGGCCGCATCATCACCGAAAGCGATGACATCTTAATCGCCCTCGAACGAGTCTATGGCCCCTTGGGTTTGGGCATGGAAAACCCGGCAGTAATACCCATGCGGCGGTTAGAGCGACTGCTATTTAGAGCCTGGTGCTCTTGGCTGTGCTACCCAGCAAGTTCAGCCAAAGTAGAACAGCACAACCGCAACCAATTTATCGGCGTGGTCGCCCAGGTAGAAAAAGCTCTGGCTAGCACTCCGGGGCCTTATTTCCTCGATGAATTTGGCACTGCGGATGTGATCTTTACGCCCTACGTCGAACGGATGAATGCCAGTCTTTACTACTACAAAGGCTACTCGATGCGGGAAGAAAACCCGCGCTTTGCTGACTGGTTTGCGGCGATGGAAACCCGCCCTACCTATCGCGGCACTCAGAGCGATTTTCACACCCACGTCCACGATTTACCGCCTCAGATGGGCGGGTGTTATGAAAACGGCGAACCTCAGATGCTACTCAATAAAGCCCGCGTGGATAATGGGCCTTGGGCTGGACTGCCGGATGTGATGTACCCAGAACCGGAAACTTCCCGCGCTGAAGCACTTCATCGCGTCATTAAGCACCACCGCAATATCGTTCGAGTCAATCCTGCTGATGACAACTTATTTGATGAGGCTTTGCGTTGTGCTTTAACTTTGATGATGACTGGCGAAGTTTGTACGCCGCCGGCTGGTTCTGATTCGGCTTTGCGGTATTTGCGCGATCGGGTGAATGTGCCCCGCGATATGTCGATCTACGCGGCCAAGCGATTGAGGGAAGCGTTGGAGGAAACGGCGGCTTTGGTGGGTGATGGCCAAGGTTCTCCGATTCTGCTGAAGCATCGGCGAGATCAAGATCCGGCTAATTTTGTGTAGGATTCTGGGCATATCGGAATCAGACGGAATCGGGGTTGCTGCTGGTCTACTTAATCAGTTTGCTATCTGCTGGATTAATGAAACTAAAGGTTTATGTGATTGTTAATCCGGTTCTGTTTGAAGAGGAGGATACTGGGCTGGTGGAGTTGGCGATCGCTCTTGAAGATGAGGTTGTCTATATTTTTAATCCTCGTCAACCGAGATGGAATACTCACTTTGTTTGGAATGGTGTGGAAGTGATCGGGTTAAGGGCGATCGGTGCAACGGTACAAGCCCTTGATTTGAATCGCTCAACTATGTTGGCCATTCGGGTACAAGAGGAATTACGGGGTCGTCATCCTCCCCGGAAGATATCAATCCCGTAGATACTGATTTGTAGATACTTCTTTTGACTGAGGTTAGAATCAAAATGGTTTGAGGATCGAGGGTATGAAGTTGGGGCGAGCGCGTGTTAAATTAACTTTTGAGCTCATGGTTAGTAATTACTTTTTGGGTTAGAACGGAGGTAAACACAATCTAACTATTTTGAAAAGATTTTTTAATCATTTATTAATCTGTGCCAGTTTATATTTAGCTGTTGCTGCTGAATCAATCTGATCGGTAATTTCAGCCAAATAATATAGCTTATCGCAAATCTCACTTATAGACATTTGATGTTCTGAATTCAAAGTAAATTTTCCAGCAAAATATTGAAGAAATTTTTCATCTACAAAGCCGTTTCTATGAGAATACAAATGCCTTATTTGAAGTATCTTCTCTATTTCATTTTGTTTTGATTCATTAAGAACACCCAAATCGCTTATTTGTTTATTTTCTTTTATAAAACCTTTTACACTACCTTTTTGCAACTTACCAAGTTTTTCTTTGGCACAATATTTTACAAATTCTTCCATGTCTGAACAATTTAAAACCTCTTCAAGAGTAATTTGCTTTTTAGATTTTAGTGTTGCCGGATTTGCTAGAAAAATCTCATACAACAAGTCCGACAAATATGTTTCAAAGTTATCCACAAAGGAGGAAAACAATATTCTTGTAAGTATTTTCCCTTCTTGATTGATTGTGGGCTTATTTGCATCTATTGGATAAAGCATCAGAGCAAGATCATCTATTATTTTTAAAATACTTTGATAGTGTTCAATCAACTTGCACTTGGCATTTGTTGCCTTTTTTTTATATTCTTCAAGCTGCTTATTTATAATTTTAATTCTTAAATATCCGTTCACTTTTAATTGAAGTTCACTAGGATTTAAATGTAGAATTTGAGCGCCCACTCTCTTATAAATTTTATCTTCTACAGCAACTAAAATGTCAGATTTTTCAATCTTTATTGCATAAAGCTTTTTGCCATTATATACAACGTATTGATAATATACCTGCGGTTGGGGTGAAAGAATATCTAATGCTTTATGAATAATTGTGTTGGCATGAAATTCTTCACTTAAACCGTTAATTTCGATATTTCCTTGCCCAGCCTCTGACACGCCCAAAATTATGTATCCACCATCAGCATTAGCAAATGAACTGATTAGTTTAGCAATGTTATTGGATGGTGGCAAAACCGCTTTATATTCAAGCGTAGAGCTTTCTGCCGGGAGCATCCCGGTTTTGTAAAAGTGCTATCCAGAGAGGATAATAGGTAGAGCGTCAACAGAAGCGTGAACTGCATT
>NZ_JAUPTE010000021.1:0-82597 GCF_036701705.1 Microcoleus sp. w1-18aA5
ATTTGAATCCATTGAAAAACTAGAATCACTGTTACATAAACTTTTAAATGAAGGAGAATTAATTATGAAATGGAACCTAAAGATCAAAAACAAAGGTAACTTAGTTAATGCAGTTTAGATGTCGAACAGCTTATCCAGCACCCCGCCCACAAACCACATAAACAGTAGGTGATTGTATGAAATCAACTTAACGATGCAGATTATAGCAATAATTTAGAGAAGTGGTATTACAAAACAAATGAATAATTTTAATTGTGAAAAAACCTTATAACTGGAATCGTCTTATAGACTCCTTGGGTGATTGTAATTCCCCCTATGCTTATATAGTAGCTTATTATCTTTCAAGATTTGATAGATATGCTTATCAGAAATTGGGATTTGGTAATATGACTGATACCCATGAAAAAATAGGCTCTCTACTTGGAATTTCCGCTAATACAATCAAAAATTTGAGAGATGCTTTTGATCCTTACCATGAAAATAGGCGTAGAGGCTGGTGGCAGAGAGAGTTATGGCGTTGTGAGAAAGAAATTTATGAAGGATTTAAAGAATATTCTGAAGAAGAACTCTATGTTTTAGTTTGCAAAATGTTAACTATACCCAAGCTTGATTTTGAACAGCTTTTCGATTCTTTTAGTGTCTCCGATGATACGCTAATATTTCCTGATGAAGTCGGAGAAGCAGAGGAAACTAAAACTTTTAAAGAAGGTTCTATCCGTCAAATACAAGTTAATGCTTATGAACGAAATAATCAAGCTCGCAAAGAATGTATTGAACATTATGGGCTAAATTGTTATGTTTGCAAGTTTAACTTTGAAAAAGTTTTTGGAGAAATAGGTAAAGGTTTTATTCATGTTCACCATATAATTCCTTTATCTGAAATTAATCAAGAATATGAAGTTAATCCTATTCAAGATTTATGTCCACTATGTCCTAACTGTCATGCAATGATTCATAGGAAATATCCTCCATTTACTATTGAAAAAATTAAAGATTTACTTAGTAAAAACTGACTTCGTAGATAGATGTCCAAGATATTTTATGAGATCATAGAGGCTCAAACCCTTGCCGCACAAGCCATACAGCCGAAAGATTTGACAATCAAGCATCCAGGATACAAGCCCCCGGATTCATCTGTCCAGAAATAAAAAATCTGTATCCGATAAACCAGCCCCCGAATTGATCCGTGGGGTCAATGCTTCAATCGAAAATCTAAAATCGAAAATCTAAAATCGATTGACCCCTCAAAAAAGCACCTACCGATTCACGGAAATTTCAGGAACCAGAAAGCGATTAAACACTCGCGACTGCTAACTGTTCCGCCGCCTCTTTTTCGTTCATCTCGTCGAGTTTCTGCCAAACTTGCTGCATCAATTCATCCAATCCAACTCTACTAACGGCGGAAATCAACAAAACAGGAGCGCCACTAATTTCTTTAATTCGGCTGATTAAATTACCGATTTCTTCGCTTTCGAGGTCGATCGCATCTACTTTATTAAAAGCCAAAATCTGCGGTCGATCGGCTAAACCACGCCTGTAAGCCTTTAATTCTTCCTGAATTGTGACATAATTGGCGATCGGATCTTCATCGGTAATATCGATCAAATGCAGCAACAACCGAGTCCGCTCAATGTGCCGCAAAAACTCGTAACCCAAACCAGCACCTTCGTGCGCCCCCTCAATCAATCCCGGAATGTCTGCAAACACCGTACCGTCTCCAGTCGGTTTTCTGACTACGCCCAAATTTGGGACTAAAGTTGTAAACGGATAATCTGCTATTTTGGGGCGAGCCGCAGACAAAGCTGAAATTAAGGTGGATTTGCCAGCATTGGGCATCCCCAGAATTCCCACTTCAGCTAATAGCTTCAATTCCAAACGCAAAAATTTGTGTTCACCTTCTTTTCCCGGCATCGCATAATCTGGAGCACGGTTGGAATTGGTCAAAAAACACTTGTTTCCCAAACCGCCTTTGCCGCCTTTAGCTACGCAAAAAGTCTGTCCGGGCGTCACTAAATCTGCTAAGATTGCCTGAGTTTCAGCGTCGTAAACAACTGTACCGCAGGGAACTTCGATCGTGCGATCGTCCCCACCGGCACCGGTCATATTTTTCGGCGCGCCCCGCTTCCCGTCATCGGCTTTAAAAATCCGGTTGTACTGAAAATCTAGCAGCGTTTGCAGGCTTTCCACTGCCACCATATACACGGAACCGCCTTTGCCGCCCGTCCCGCCAGAGGGGCCGCCCGCCGGTACATACTTTTCTCTGCGAAAAGCTACCATACCGTCGCCGCCTTTGCCGGCTGCGACTTGAATATCTGCTCGATCGATAAATTGCATAATTTAGTCAGTAGTCAATAGTCAGTTGTCAGTTGTCAGTTGTCAATAGTCAGTAGTTATTATGATACCAGATCCAAGTACCATATTTCTCTTTTTCTTTAGTCCGGGTCGGCAGACGCCAGCCAAGTTTAGTTGCAACTTACAGTTGCCCGAAAATTATAATTATACCAATTTTTAAAAGTAGTGCAGAGCGAGAGATTGTAAGCGAGCATTTGTAGAGAAACGGCAATGCTGTGTCCGGCTCCAAAATTTGCGATTTTTAATAATTTGTATAAGATTGAGGATTGTACTAAGACTTTTATTGAAGTAGTATCAAAGCAAATTTTCTCTTAGCAAGACTTACCTACAAAAACTGAATAAACCGGGTTTTTCTACTGGCTTTTTCTACGGGCGCGGATGGGTGTAACGATGTTTTGTCCTAGAAAAACCCGGTTTTTGCATCCTGGACTAATTAGTAGTCCTTGGTTAATAGTTATAGTCATTAATCCAAGATTTCACAAGAATGACAACTGACTACTAACAACTGACTACTAACAACTGCCTACTGACAACTGCCTACTGACAACTGCCTACTGACAACTGCCTACTGACAACTGCCTACTGACAACTGTCTACTGACAACTGCCTACTGACTACTAACAATAGGACGATACATCTTCCTTACATTCATCTGCCAAATAGCAGAGAGCTCGAAAGCGCATCCCGACTAACTGTTCGTAAAGCGGATTAATCTGGCACATCGCCGGAATATGGACGATTTTGCGACCAAATAACACGATATCTCGCTCAAACGGACACTGGGGCGGAATAATTTTACAGACAAAGTGTGCCAATTTTGGGTCGTGAATTTCCCAGCCGTCAAGCCAGTCTTTGACGGGTTGCAGGACATTTTTGTGGTGAGGTTGAGGTAGCCGAGATGAAAGGGGTGTTCCGGCGGCGGGGGCGACATTCGCATCAAAAACTATTTGGCTGCTGGGCCCCTGCGGATCATCGCATTTGCTGTCTTCGATGGTGTGTCGCAGAGCTTCGATCGCCTCTACATTGTGCCCCAAAGCTGTGCAAAATTTAGAGATTACCTCGTCTTCGCTGAGCGAGTAGGTACCGTCTGCCAAAGCTACCATGACTGCTGTCCTTAAAAAATCCTCGCCTTTGGCGGTGTCTTTCCCTAACACAGCGGCTAATTCCTCTGGGGCAATAGGTTCAAAGCCCTCCTCAAAAGATACCGGGTGTAGTTCATCCTGAGTTAGATTTGCAATCATTTTTTGCTCGTCTTCGTCAAAGTTGCCGTCTGCCCAAGCAATTGTCAGCAATCCCCGCAGCCAAGCAGTAATCTCTTCATTGGTGCAGGAAGATTTAGCGTTACTCATTAGCATTTCCACTTGGATGTACCAGTCAATTTGTTCGTTTACAGCGGACTCAATATTCCCCTCCCAATAATTTTTACTGGTTTTTTGGTCGATCGATGATCTATTTGTGGAAGGTTTGTGCCCGAAGATTGCTCCAAACGCTTGTAGTGGACGTGTTAAAAGCATATTTGTTTCTCAGCAGCATCGCTGACTAGCGAGCTAATCTATTGGCTAATCCTATTCCCTAAAAAGTCATCTATCGAGAGGAATAGGTTTGTTGAATTCATTTTAACTTTAGTTGCACCCATCAAGATGACGATCGAATTTTATGCAAGCCCGATTGCCATTAGCCACCCAATTTTTCGCAAGAAATAAAAGGTTGGCAAGCGCTGGATCTAATCAGACACTGGGTTTGTCACCCAGGGGCGATCGAACTTCGCTCTCTTTACATTTTAATATATATTTTTGTAAATTTTTCTGTGCCGGCAGCGTCATATTAACAGCTAGCCGGATTTAAGCTATTGAAATAAAAATATCTGAGGAAACTGTTACTGCCAGTTAACCGTTTTGATTGCTGTGTCCGCCTAAAAATGAGAAAAATTTTAACTTCGGCGGCACAAAATCCAGCGCAATTCCATTGGCGGGCGGGCGTTTGCCATTGGGAAGACATCTCGACCGGTGGCCCAACTGGGAAACCAGGGCGTCGGGGGCCAGGCTTCTTCCGGCAGGTGGTGGCGTTCATATTCAAACACCAATTCGTTGGATATTGGGACTAAGGGCAAGCCTTCCATTGCGGTGGCAAGTTCTTGGGGGGTAAATAAAGTAGACCAGGAGAGTTGGGCAACTTGTCGCACTAGGGCATCGGGCTGATAGTCACCGACGGTTAAAAACGTGCTGAACAGCAACAGGCCTCCGGGAGACAGGGAATCGCACATTTTAGCGAGGAAAAGCCGTACTTGATCGCTGTCTCGAAAATGTGAGATGACTTCGGCGGCAACTGCCAACTGGTAGCGGGCTGGTTTCATCCGCATTAAGGGATCGAGCACATCGCCTTCAGTCACTGTCACGGGAAGGTTTTCGGCTGTTACTGCGGCTTTCAATTGTTCTGCAAAAGCTGGGGCTAGTTCGATCGCATCTACAGAATAGCCCAATCTCGCCAGGGGCAAGGTATTGCGGCCGGTCCCAGCGCCCACGTCCAAAATCCGCACTCGATCGGGTGTACCCAATTTAGCAGCCGTGGTCATTAATTTTGCATCGGGATGAGAGCCGAAAAGCGGAGGTTCTCTGGTTTCTACCCAGCTTTTGTACTGTTCTCCAACTGTTGAGCTAGTAACAATGACTTTGCAAGCTAAACCGGTTTGCGGTGGCTGCACTGATTCGTATTGCAGGATCAGCATCGATGCTGTGGAGGTGCGGTAGCCTTGTTCTAACTTGGTGGCTAATAGCTTGCTGAGTTCGTCTCGGCGGTCTTCTGGCAGGGGTCTGTCGAGAGTGCTAAATAGCTTTTCTATCGACTTGAGATAGTGGCTTAGCATTCCCGGTATGCAGGGGAAAATTAATTCTCCGCGAGCGTTTATGCGAGTATTAATTTTGTAGAGGATTGCTTGCTGGAGAATGTCGGGATTTACTACCAGCGGTAGCTGTTCGGTCTGGTCGATCGTACTTTCGGCGCCCATAGATTCCGCGAAGAAGGAAGAAGGAAGTTCGGCAACGGATTGTTTAACTGATGTAACGGATGTCAGGAAGAAGGAATCCGTGTACAAGATTTAACGGATTTAACCGATGGATTTTGAGGCTTGAGGTTGGAGGTTTGGGGGAATTACGTTGAGAGCTGACTGTACAATTCAAGAGTATAAAAAAGCCGATTTTAGATTTATTTGGTTTGGTTGCTTAGTCTTTTTAGATTGTATTAAATCAGATTTGAGAGCTTTATTTTGGATAAATCTCAAGTCTAAAATCTCAAATCGACCTAGCCCAAAACCCCAGTAGGTTCCAAAATCGGAGTTAGTATCAAGAAAAGCTGTAGCGGATTTAAATTGTATTTTTCACGGCGAGGTGGAAAAAGCGTCAAATCCTCTCGCCTTCTCCCCTCTCTCCTTCCCCTTGTCAGCCATAACAGGCAATGTATATGGGTAGCAAATTAAAGCTGGGCTTAGTTGCTGCCGGTAAAAGTCACTAGGGGGAATCTTGACTGAGCTTCGGTCATCGGGCGCCGTCTGCCTTCCTCTTGCCAGTAGTTGATTACTTCTGTGGCTTGGTTGAGGATTTCGACGCGATCGTTGTCAGCAATCCAGTGTTTGGCTTCGAGTTCGTTTTTGAGGTCTTCCCAGGCATCTTTGCGAGGCCAGAAAAAGTAGGATGTCAGCGGGCTAGTTCCTTTGCCGACAACTTGGTCAACGGCGAGGGCAACATTCTCTTCTAGCCAGAGAACTTTTAAGATGAACTTGGACAAGCAAACCTCCAGGGTTCCGATCGAACTTGTTAAAAATTTCTACAATCGCTAAGCGTAGCACACTCTGTTCGATAATTGGTCATCGGCCATTAAAAGTTTTGTGGCGCGGCTGGTTTTAGCGCCACTCAGGGGCTGGGAACAGATAAAATTTGGGTTCTCACGCGCCCTAGGTACAAGGATGGTTAAGTTGTGAACAGAATTATTGTAGTTTTTGACATTGACGGTGTGGTGAGGGATGTGTCCGGTTCCTATCGGCGGGCGATCGCCGATGCGGTGGAACATTTCACGGCGGGTGCTTTTCGCCCGAATTCTCTCGATATCGACTCTCTGAAGTCTGAGGGTGTGTGGAATAATGACTGGCAGGCGTCTTTCGAGTTAGTTTGCCGTTATTTTGAGGGGATTGGGCGATCGAGAAACGAACTCGCTCTCAATTATGAGGAATTAGTGGCTTTTTTCCAAAGTCGCTATCGCGGGCCTGATGAGAAAAATTGGACTGGTTACATTTGTACCGAACCGCTGTTGTTAAGTCCGGCTTATCTGGAAAATTTAACGGCTGGGGGCATGGTTTGGGGCTTTTTTAGCGGGGCGATGCGGGATGAAGCTGCTTATGTTTTGTCAGGGAAACTGAGTTTAAATTCCCCGGTGTTGGTGGCGATGGAGGATGCACCGGGAAAACCCGATCCGGCTGGACTTTTCGCGGCAATTGAACAGTTGGAAACTCTGCACGGTTTAGAAAAAAATTTGCCGGTGATTTATGCGGGAGATACTGTTGCGGATATTTACACGGTTGTGAAGGCGCGGGAAGTGCAACCAAATCGGGTTTGGCTGGGGGCTGGTATTTTGCCGCCTCATGTTTTGGATGATGCTGTGCGCTGCGAGGCTTATGCTGCGGTGTTGGAAAATGCGGGTGCAGCAGCGGTTTTCAGGAATGTCGAGGAGTTGACGGCTGCGCGGATTTGGGAATTAGTTCTGTTGACTGTTGACTGTTGACTGTTGACTGTTGAAGGAGGGGTCATACCAATTTTTTATGAGGTTGCATAGAATCCGATCCCCCCTAGCCCCCCTTAATAAGGGGGGGACAAGAGCTTGGTCAAAGTCCCCCTTATTAAGGGGGATTTAGGGGGATCGAGATATGTGCAAGTTCACATTAAATCGGTATGAATCGGGGTCAATAAAATGAAAATTGCGCGAATTATTTGTTGGCAGGTTGATTCGACTTTACGCCCGACGATGAAGCGCGGATTTGACATCGTATTATTTACAAACAAATAGACCTCTTGCAAAAGTCAAAAACTCACCCCCCTCAGTCCCCCCTTAGTAAGGGGGGAAGCAAGAAAAATTAGGCTCCCTCCCCTTACTAAGGGGAGGGTTGGGGAGGGGTCTCAGCATTTTTGCAAGATGTCTAATGTAATTTTGTTAAGTAATTTTGCACTTTATCCTATTGACAAGTAAATGTAGTTTTGTTACATTTATTTGTCAATTTTTGCATCTTTGAGTTGACAATATCTGCTGCGGCGGCTTAGTACAGAGTAGAGGTCAATCTCTAGGAGAGTGCCACTATGTTAGTTTCACGATCGACTGATAAACAACCTACGCTGGAAGAAACTCGGCAACTAGAAAAGCTCCAAGTCCAAATCGAGCGAGCTGTTGCTGATGGCAAGATATCTAAGCAAGAAATGGAAGACATCAAGAAAGCGATTTTGGCTGACGGAAAAGTTACTGTTGAAGAACTGGAACTATACAGAATGTTGGTGACGGATAGGATTGTTGCTGGAGATGTGGAATACGAGTTTTGAGAAGAAAGAATTTGGCAACGAGCGGTGTACTGGTGAATATTGAGGAAAGAAGAAACAGGGAAGAAGAGTTAGAATTGTTCTTCAATAGTTTATTTCTTGCTATAGCAATCCTTGCAGGAGTCGTAAAGGTTTGACCCCACCCCAACCCTCCCCTTATCAAGGGGAGGGAGTAAGAAGAAATTCACAAATGATGCGAGGATTGCTATATATCTTCGGGTGACATTTGACAAGTTTTTGGATCATCCCTTTGAGGAATTATATGCCACAATTATGGGGATGCTCGCAATTTTTCATTGGTGTTGTGAGATTATTTTAAGTGCAAGAATTTGTCTAATGCACTGACTGCAAGTGGTGGCCAGCGGCGGTTATTGGCAACCCAATCGAGGTCTTTGTAGCGGGAGTCGAGGCCGATGGCTGCTACCCAATTGCTCTCTGCTTCGCCGCGCTTTCCTGCTTCCCAAAGACAGGCGGTGAGGGCGGCTCTCATGTCGGCAAATTGGGGGTATCTGCGGACGATGTTTTTCATGTTGCGAATTGCTTCTTTGGTTTGCCCGTTTTGATAAAGTGCGAGGGCGTGGTTGGCGCGGGCAAAGGCGTATTCGGGGGCTAATTCAAAGGCTTTGCTGTAGTCGGCTATTGCTTGTTCCCATTTTCCTAAACCTGCTTCGGCGTTGCCTCGGTTGTTGTAGGCGGCTGGATCTTGGGAGTCTAATTCTAGTACATGATTGTAGTCGGCGATCGCCTCTTGCCAGCGTCCTAAACCTTCTAAGGCGGTGCCGCGGTTGAGGTAGGGATCGGGGGCGTCGGGTGCTAGCTCGATCGCTCTTTCGTAGTCGGTAATAGCTGCTTGTAGTTTGTTTTGGCTGACTCTGGAATTGCCTCGGTTGCTCCAAGCGGCGGCTTGTGAGGGAAATTTGTCAATGATTTGAGTCCAAAAAGTTTCTGCAGCGGGAAATTTGCCTTCATTTGTAGCTTCAAAAGCTTTTTGAACGAGTTCTCCCAATTCCTGTTGGGGATCGGTGATATCTGTTGGTTGTACTTGTGCGGCAACGGGGCCGATATTTCCCAACCATACTAACCCGGTTACAATTAATACTGTGAAAAATGTCAAAAGTGAGCGAATCATTGTTGTTGGCGGTTTAAACTTTATTAAACATATTATTAACCGAATTTGCGGGCGTTGCTTGGATAAGTTATACCAATTTTTTATGAGGTTGCATAGAATCCGATCACCCTGGCGCCCCCCTTAATAAAGGGGGGACAAGATTCTTCTCAAAGTCCCCCAACAACCAGGGGGATTTAGGGGGATCGAGATATGTGCAAATTCACATTAAATTGGTATTAGGACTAATTTTATGAAAAAACGGTTGCTAATTTTGGGGGGGACGGGGGATGCTGCTGAATTGGCGGTCAGAGCGTCTCAAATTGCTGAAATAGAGGTGGTTTCTTCGCTAGCAGGACGCACTCAACAGCCTTTTACCCCAAAAATGGGTACGGTGCGAATTGGGGGGTTTGGTGGGGCGGCTGGGCTGGCGGAGTTTTTGCTCGATCGCGCAGCCCGCCCCTACGGGGGCTACGCCAACGGAGAGGATCGCCCGATCGACTTCTTAATCGATGCTACTCATCCGTTTGCGGCTCGGATTTCTGCTAATGCTGCTGTTGCTGCTGCTGAATGTAATGTGCCCTATTTGATGCTGGTGCGTCCAGCTTGGGAGAGGGTGGAGGGCGATCGCTGGATTGAAGTTGCGGGCCACTCGGAGGCTGCAAGGGCTTTATTAGGGCAGTCTCAGCGGGTGTTTCTGACTATTGGTAGGCAGGAGTTGGCTGCTTTTGCTGGTTTGGATGCTATTTGGTTTTTGATGCGGGCGATCGATCCTCCGGCACTCAATTCTCCTATTCCTAATGGTAAATTGTTGTTAGCAAGGGGGCCTTTTTCTTTGGAAGATGAGCGTCAATTATTATTAGAATATCAGATTGATACGATTGTTAGTAAAAACAGCGGGGGCGGTGCTACTTATGCGAAAATTGTGGCGGCTAGGGAACTGGGAATTCCCGTGGTGATGGTGCAGCGGCCGCCGATTGCGGATGTTGAAAAGGTTGCTGATGTTGCAGGGGCGATCGCTTGGTTAGTTAAGCAGTTATGATATCAAATCCGTTAGCATCGGAATAGTAAATTCGAGTTGACGGTTGACTGTTCACTGTCAACCGTCAACCGTCAACATCATTCCGGTGTTACCGGAAATGATATTAGTAGGGTTTCAAACATCGGCCAGGTTATGTGTTTGAGTAATAGTTGATTTCCTGGCTGGATGATTATTTGTTTTAGTTCTAGCTGCATTTTTTGACAGTTTTAATAGGATTTGAAATATAAAATAATTTAAGTTAATAGACTTTGAGCAATTCATAAATTATGGGGAATTGCTGTTAGAGATTTAAAAATATCTGCGGGGCTACGGGCAACCCTGTCCTGTTGAGGTATTGAATGTCCCTTCATCAGTCCTCATTGCTCCTAGGATAGTTTCAACAATTACACACTGCTTTGCACCACCGCGAGCAGGAGCAACTGTGACTGTAAAACCGTCAGTTGTTTGTCGTGGCGTGCTACTCTGTATTGATGGGCTTGTGATATTTCCTTGATAGTTAAAAGTGATTGAGGGTAAGGGTTTATTAGTTAAAAGTGTAATAGTGCCCGGTTTAATTTCGCCTCCACCGTCGAAAGTCACTGTTTGTATTGGAGGGGTTGTTGTGAGAGCGGTTTGTACGGGAGGGTTTGTTGCCGGATTTGTTGGATTAATCGTAAGTGTTGGCGGGTCAGTAGGATTAAATGTAACTGTGATATCGCGCTTAGTTCGCTTTGCTTCGCTTTGTGCAGTTCGCAAGGTTTGCAAAACTCGATCGTTCACGGTGCGAACTCTTTGTCTGTTGATGAATGCCACCCAGCTTGGAGCGGCGATCGAACTTAATATACCTACGATTAACGCTATCACAAGCACTTCTAGAAGCGTGAATCCCTGATCGCCCTTTCTGGATGCAGTTTTCTTGAAATTAGGGTTTGCTTTTGTGGCAGAAATCGGCAAAACTTTTAATAATATTGGGGTTTTCATTTTATTCTCCTGTTTTATCTGCTACTGGCACGATTCGGAAATCTGTTTCAAACATAAGTTATTGTCCTACTGCACCGAGACCTTGTACTTGAACGGTTGCTGTTGGGAAAAATGCCGTTCTGGTGGAGTTGTAAGCAGTATCGTTGGCTTGAAGGCGACGCAGGCTGTTTCCTCTGATAGTTACTCTGGCTATGTTATTAGATGTATCTACACAAGCGTAGAAGCTATGAGCTGAATTGGCTGACCTGTCGGTTATGAGTAAATGATCGGGAACGAATGCTGGTGTTCCTGCCGGTGTTACTGCGGGCGGGACAAAACCCAGAAGAGTTTGGCACTCTACTCCTGTCGGAACCGGAACATTCTGTGTACTGTTGTCTATATAATTAACCAGCACTTGAGGGTTTTGTGCCCCTGACTGTGGATTTGCCAATCCCGTTGGATTTGTCACATTAACTGTTGGATTGTTTAAGCTAAAACTGGTCGTTGGGTCAATGTCAGTGGAAGTATTAAAAGCAGGATCTGTTTGCTGAGCATTTGTTGTGTTGCCAATACCGTAAGTGGCCAAACCACCTGGAACTGATGGGTCTGTAATTCGATCGATTCCATCCCTAATTTCATAGCGGACAATACGGGTAGGACAATTATTGCCTCCATCCGGTTGACACCAAGTAGGGTCAGCATCTCTAATTTGATAGTAAGCAACTAAAGATTGCACGTAGGTGTCGTTGCATTGACGGGGATTCTGAGCGTCGCAATTTATGGGTTTGACACTAGCAGCAACAGTGGGATTAATAGGAATAGAATTTCTTAGCTGCTGGCGCTTCCAAAATACCAGAATTGGTGTTCCATTTGCATTGGGAGGAAGCTGGGGCCCAACAATCTGTTCGTTAGGGCCAGCAGGCCCATTGAGCGCTCTGTTGTCGTAAATATACATCGCTTGACTCAAATCTTGAGCTATGAAATCCACCGCTGCCTGAATGTCTTGCTCGGTGTTTGACTTTACTTGTTCCCTCCTGTCGGTATTCAGCATATCGACTACAAAACCGAGCATCGGCGTAATGATTAAAAATGCCATAATCGCTCCCACTAATAGCTCAACAAGAGTCATACCCTTGTCTGTGTGAGCTACATCGGATCGGTTTGTTTGGTGCTGACTTTTGAGAAGCAACCTGAGTAAAGTTTTCATTTTGACTTTTTCCTTTGTCCAATGGGGGGAGCGATTTTAAATCTAACAACCGGGACTTTGATTATTACTGACAGCCAGTGGTACGAGCGCACAACGCTCGATATGCAGACGGACCTCCCCCTGTAGTAGGGGGAATTTGTGTTTTCATTACCACCAAAGGCGCTTGAGGATTGCCAAGACCGGAATTAGCAACTGATTGCTGTTCAGTTTTCATCGGACCTCCGGTAAACCCATCCGCGCGGTAAACCCGCACAGTAAGTTCGTAGCCTGTTGGTGTCGGATCGTTCGTCGCATTAGCTGGATTTCGCCAAGCACCTTGAACAAAAAACTCTTTGCTGCCAGCACAACCTGCCGTTTCATCGAAGTTAACGCAGTACAAAGCATTGGAGGCTGTAGGAGCAGGATGAAAAGCAGGAGGAACAGACGTATCTCGCGCAGGAAAACCGATCGTAGGTTGTGGATCAGTTGGAGGTTTGATCGCCCCCGTTCTGAGAGCGTCTATGTAAGCTCTGGCCGCCTGCGTGGCGAGTTCCGTCCGGCGGGCTTGTACGCGAGTTGCTACTGAGAATGCCATCACGGGGGCGATCGCAATCATCAGCACCGAAACCACAATCATCGCTACCAACGACTCGATAATCGTGTAGCCGCCATCTCGCGACTTGGATACATTTTGTTGTCGTTGTTGGTATGTCATATAGAAGTCTCCGGTAATTGCTCGGCCGAAAGTTAAAGGTTTGGAGGACAAACTGCTGGGCGATTGGGATTGGTAGCAGGTATAGCAGGTGGGCCTGCGGTAGCCTGCGGGTTCTGGGGAACGTCCGCACACATCAAAGTTTGTATCCACGGGTCATTTCGGGGTACTTCCCGGAAATACTCATCCGGGGTAGACTGTGCCGGAGGAGCTGTGAACCTTTGGGTAAACAAGTCAGGCGACTGAGATACCAGGCCCACGTCATAACCCCAGTTTCTGGTAGGGGGAGTAAAGAAGGGAATCCGACCCATACCATTGGCACCGGGGATGCTGCCGTTGGCAGTTCTATAGCCAGGCTGAGGAGGGGTAGGAGAATAATTGATGGCTGGAGCTGGCCCGGCTATGGGTAGGGGTGCAAGTGTCGGTGG
This sequence comes from Microcoleus sp. w1-18aA5, assembly GCF_036701705.1. Classification (NCBI taxonomy): domain Bacteria; kingdom Bacillati; phylum Cyanobacteriota; class Cyanophyceae; order Oscillatoriales; family Microcoleaceae; genus Microcoleus; species Microcoleus sp. w1-18aA5. The sequence goes on from NZ_JAUPTE010000021.1 coordinate 13,338, forward strand.
CGCAAATAGGCTCAGCAACTGAGTGTTTGGAGTTGTCTGTTGCGGAGCAGCCGGATCGAGAATAGGGAGGTAGGGTGCGGTGCTGTAGGCACTGCGGTTGAACTGAATAAAACTACCTTGAATGTTGCTGGCAATGGTATTCCAGTTCTCCAAAAACCGGGCCAAGTTTTGTAGGCCGCCGTTAAAGTCACCAACGTTGTTGCCTAATGCTCGGGAAGGAGTGTCGTTCGAGCCTACAATCAGGTTGAATGTTGTGCCTGCGGGCAAAGCCTGCGGTATCCACCCAGTCGCTTGCACGGCCAGTCCACCTGTTGGTAAAGGAGCACTTCGAGCCCCTGCTGGTCCCACAGTTTGAGTTTGCAAGACTGGCATCAGCAGTGGCTGCGAACCCGCAGCAGGCGCGCCTGCTGCGGTTAAAACTGGTAGCACTGCACCCGTGCTGTCCATCAGGTTGCGGTTGAATACATACGGGAAATCGCCTGAACCGTAGGTTACGGGATTACCGCCAGACGCTGCAGTCGTTGCAAACCACAAAGAATTAATTGATGTTGTCCTGGCTTGACCAGGAGCAGTAACAGCAATAACCTGGTTCGGGTTTACGGCACTAATTCCTAAAGGCACTGGATTAGGAAGATTTGCCAGAGCGAAAGCTGTAGGAACTGTAGGAGAAGGAAGAGCAGGAGTATAGGTTCTTTGAAAAGCAACGCGGCGGGGGAAGCGCTGCAATTCTGGCACTGGAGGAATAGCCGTTGTTCCTGCTGGATAAGGAGTGGCTGCGGCTGTTATGTTATCATTAACATTTGCCTTACCGAATAAGGGTGCGATCGTCGCCCGTGCTGGATCGACGTACCAGTCGCCATCTCCACAGGCAGAAACCGGCAGTTTTGTACACACTTCCATTACATACTCTGGGAACTGCCCGCGCCGCTGCACGGGGGTAACAAAGTTGTTGAAGTAAGAACTTCTAAGAGCGTTGGTATTCGCGTAGCTGGCATCTGTTAGTGTTGCCCCCACTCCTAAACGGTCACCAGTAGCAGAGAATGCGCCGCTGGAGAGTCCGTTGGTAACAAAGTTATTGGTGTAAAATCCTTGCTGTTTGCGGGGCAATACAGCAGCAGCACCGGCATTGTTTCTCAGGTCAAAATCACCCTCGTTGCGGAAGCCAAAACGGTAATTTGCCGAGAGTAGGGTGACTGCATCTGACAGTACGTTTGCGGGACGCCAAGCGTCGCCGATCGCACATCCGGTGACTCTGGGGTCGTTTTGGCGACAGGCAAAGTTTGGATTGAGGTTTTGGCGATCGTAGAAAGTAGCCCAATTAAGAGCCTGAGTAAACTCATCTTGAGTGTGAAGGTTGAAATTTCCTTGAATATAGACTGGCAAATTAGATGCCAAAGTTAGTCCTTTTTCCTGTACCACGGCGGCGACACTAGGATTATTTCCTATGCCGGGGGTTCGAGCTAGCTGTGCACCGTTAACGAGCAGAATCCCGTTAGGCTTGCGGGTGGGGTCGAGTCTGGAGTCCGTAGGACTGACCGATGCGCTCCTTGGTTCATCTATGCTTGTGCCTCCTGTACCGGGTATGCGGGCGCTGCGATCAGGCAGCGCATCATCCCGGCTGGCATAGATAATCCCGGTGTTCGGCAGTAAATACTCTCCCGCTCCAATTTGGGTGCTCCGCAATACATTGAGGTCTATTTGAGTGGCGCGAATTTCTAAGGGTTCCCGTTCTTCTAAGGGCAGGTTGTAGTTTCCCGTTAGCCGCGCTGCTCGTGATGTTGGGCTAACATCTGTTAGCGGACTGCTCAGGGTAAAGGCTTCGTTAACATTAGGGGTCTGCCAGTCATCGCGATCGATCGCCTTAATTTCTCTGGCATTCAAAAAGGCTACTTCTTTTATAGCCCCATCAGGAATAGGAACAACGGGAGCCCCAGCGGTACCAGCCAGAATTTGTAAAGCGCAGTTAGTTGAGTCAATAGCCGCTGTTTGTGCCAAAGAGCGAGCGCCGGGGGCGGGGCCGCGTTCGAGAGCGTCTCTCAAAAGCGGGTTGACAAACCGACCGTCGGGGAAGACTAAGTTAGCTTGCTGTACTAAAGGACTATTTCCGGGGAACACACCGTTTACGGGAGCCAAAGGACCGATCGCTCTACCTGCTACTATTCCAGTGACGCCATATACCACCCCGTTGTTAGAGCCAACTTGAGTTCCGCGAGCCCCTAATGTGGGGTCGCCGCTGACATCAAGTCCAACTCCTACTCGATTTCTGGCTGTAGAAGCCGTGCTGGGGTCGTAATAGCTGCTGATGCAGGCCAGCGGCGTTTCATTGAAAGTTCCCGCTCCCCCTGGCGCTGCCCCGTTTGCATAGTGATAAACCACTGTCGCCCGCATCCGCAAATCCCCCTTGGCATACTGGGGAGTAGTCCCATCGATCGCAGAACCTGCTGCTACCGCCAGTCCCGTTGGCGTTAGCCCTCCTGGGGGCAAAGGTGGCGCCGGCAGCGGTGCTCCTGGCCACTGAATCCAACCCACCGCGCCAGATGCAGGATTGTTGTTATACACCTGAGACCCTGGCCCCAGAGGCGACATCGGCATTGTATCGGGCCAGACAACAGGGTAAGCCTCAGGAGCAGGAGTTGTTGGGTCGTTGTAAGTATCAGCAGGGCTTGCTACTCCGCCTCTGGTCGCACCAGTCACAGGATCTTGCCAACTGGGGGGAGGCAGAAAAGAATTGATGCGCTCGTAAACCCCTGCACCGGTGATGACGCGCAGACCACCATTGCCATCCAGCGGATTGACGGGTACTCGGGCAGCTTCACCTTCCCAGAAACCGCTGCGGTCGGTCGCTCCCACGTCACCCAGTTTTGTCACCCTGGGCGATCTGGTACGTTGTGTAGTGCTGCCCGTCCAGGTTACACCCGTGTTTTCGGGCGTGTTGGCTAATCTGCCATTGTTAGCAGCATCTCTGAGGGCTGGTAGGTTATTACCCACCAATACCCGATCGCCCAAGAGTGCTTCTTGGTCTGGCTGTGTTGAAGGGTCTGTTGCTGGTAGCTGGGTTGGTGTAAGTTGAATGTTGGTTGCAGCGGGAGTGGGAATGCTCCATGCGTTGGGAGGTCGCAGATCGTCAGTACCTTCTCCTAGAAGAGGCCATGCCCCCGGTGTTTGTGGCGGTAGCGGTGGCGCCCAGGGAAGGCTGAAACCTAGAGTTGGGTCGTTTGTAGGTGCGGCCGGCCCTACTTCAGCAAAAGGAACCTTCCGGAGTGTCTGTTTAAAATGTTCTTCCAGCGCTTGTTTGCGGGTTTGGGTGTCCGGTTTATTTCGCACCGAAAATGGATCGTTCGCCGCTACAGGCTCAACATCTTCATCGGGAGGGTTTTGTCCCCTTCTTGCTGCTACAAGCATAGCGAGGCGAGCTGTATAGGCAGCATTGTTATAAAGTACCTGCAAGCTGTTATTGCCGATGGCGGATTGATTTGCGGGGTTAATGGTTTGGGCCGCAGCTTGCATTGCTGCTGTTCTCCCGCCCGGTCCAGGAAGATTAGCAACTGTCCGAAAAAGATGTACGCCCACTGGATTCGTGGGTATGGTGCTGCCCGACCACCCGCTAACTACATTTCCTCCCACCGTAATTTTGCTATTTTCCTGGTTGTAAAAACAGGAAGCTGGGCTGCTGATTTGATACAGTTGTATACTATTTGGATTATTGACCCCTGATACCAACAAATTGCTATTTGTAAGTATACCCCCGTTTAGATTCAGCGGAGGTCCCGGCGAGATATCTAGATCGTCTTCATAAACTGCCGCGTTGTTGGCGAGGGGAATGCGGCTTTGGTCTTGCTGGTATTCAAGGGCCGAAATGCTGGTGGTGCCTTTAAAGGCTTGATACTGTGCACCTAGAGTGCCAGCTTCTGCGGCTGTAATTGGTACATTAACCGTATAAACAAAAAAGCTCTTTTTCAGTAGACCGTCGTCGGTTTTGTACCAACCGAGGTTGCCGACCAAACTAGCAACTGTACCTCCACCCCTGGCACAGGCAGGGGTTGCATTCCCCGACATTGGTGGGGTTCTTGCTTCGATCGGTCTTCTGGGTCTTGTGAAGTCGCCTACAGTTGGAGCGACATTACTGCGTGCGGGGGTGCGGGAGAATATTCCGTAGAGAGTAAAAGTGTCAAATATTCCATCGTTATCGGTATCGACTGGATATCTCCAAGCAGTATTTATAGCTTCATTTTCTACATTTGTTGCGGGGTTAATAATAGGGTTTCGAGGATTGTCTGGATTTATGCCATTTGCAGGAACACTAAGATCGGATCTAAGTATCAACCGTTGCTCGCCCCCAAATGTGTAAAGATCCGAACCACCTGTAGCGTTGGCCAGCCTGCTGTACAAATTTTCATCGGATGGAGTCGCCGTGGGTCTTTGCGGGTCTTCGTACAACAGGAAATTTATTTTCGCCTTCGCCCGATCGAGCGCGGGAGTCGCGGCCGCCAGCACCTGCTGGTTCACGCGCACGTTACGCGCCGTATTCGCCCGATCGAACGATCGCAGGGTAATCGCCACAGTCAACAAAATCACTACCAGCAACACCATCGTCACCGTCGGCAGCACAAACCCCGCCACCGGCAGTCTCGCCCTCCGGCCCATAGCCATCAGGGTTTGCAGCATTGCTCTCATCAGCCGCTTGGCCCCGGATCTGGTAACACCAGCAATCCGCCGCAGCAGGGATACGATAACTCTGGATAATTTGCTCTTAAACATTGACGCCTTCCTGAATAATTTCAGAGATGGTATTGCTGGTACTTACTGCTCGACAGTACAATCCCATCTTTATTGTTCCCATTTTCCGCAACTTGCATATCAGCCTCTTGCACAAATTTAAATCTGTACCTTGGCTGAAAAATAAAACCCACAAACCCCCAAGCAAAATCGCCACCGATAATATATTTTTCAGAGAAAGATTTGCCCCGCAAGGATGAGAGTTCCCTAACTCCACTCTAATCGAGTTAAATAGAAATGTCAGTACCAAGAGCGCGAGTGAATTTGATCACCCAAAAACAGTGATCGCGATCTTATCCAACGTATTGCCCATCCCTTGCAGGCTTTGTTTGTTTAGGCTCGGTTTCAACCACCGGAATCTAGAATGTAGAGTGGGCGATCGAATTGTAATTAGGCGTATTTGTGCGCTCAAATGTAAATTGGGCGATCGAATTGTGGTAATGCCCCCAAGTGCGATCGAATTGTGGTAATGCCTCCAAGTGCGATCGAATTGTGGTAATGCCTCCAAGTGCGATCGAATTGTGGTAATGCCTCCAAGTGCGATCGAATTTTCGTTTGCCCCCCCGGCGGACTATCGGTACAAATGCCAAATCCGAAACACTGTCAGTACAATTGCAAAATATAAACCTACCATCCCCACCCATGAAACAACCCTCCAAACCTCCAGACTTCATCATCATCGGCGCCCAAAAAGGCGGCACAACATCCCTGTACAATTACTTAATCCAACATCCCCAAATCGCCCCCGCCGCCCAAAAAGAAATCCATTACTTCGACTTAAAATTCGACAAAAGCCCAGACTGGTACTATGCCCAATTTCCCCAGCCCCAAACAGGCGAAAATCTAGTAACCGGAGAAGCCAGCCCCTACTACATCTGTCACCCCCAAGTTCCCCAGCGAATTTATGATTTATGTCCGAAAGTTAAAATAATCGCCCTGCTGAGAAACCCAGTAGAACGCGCAATCTCCCACTATTATTACTATATCAAAATAGGCTACGAATCGCTATCATTAGAAAGTGCGATCGCCGCCGAGCCCCAAAGACTCAAAGGCGAAATAGAAAAACTAATAGCCAACCCAAACTACTACAGTTACGAACACCAACACCACAGCTATCTAACCCGCGGCATTTACGCCGATCAACTCCCAGCCTGGATAAAACTTTTTCCCAAATCACAACTTTTAATCCTCAAAAGCGAAGACTTATATACCAATCCCTTCGGCACATACAACAGCGTCTTAGAATTTCTAGATTTACCGCCACACCAACTACAAACCTACGAAAAATACAACGCCACCCAATATCCCCCCATCAGCGAGACAGTATACGAGCAATTGAGAGCATATTTTCGATCGCACAACCAAAGACTAGCCGAATTGTGCGATCGAGACTTCGGCTGGGACTAATCTTGAGTGGGAGGGGGCGGGCATTCTTGGCACCGCCCCTACAAAATCGCGGTTTCTTAGTATTCTCAATCTGCCATCACCGACAACACATACTCTCCTTGATTTACTGACTGATTGGTCGAAACATCAAAAATGAAAACATTCGACTCAGCACAAACATCAACCAAACTCGGAAATTCCCCATTCTTATTAAAGCTGAGAATTTGATAAAGCCGATCGCCCTTTTTGACATAACTCCCCAATTGCACTCGATTTTGAATCATCCCGCCCGCCGGCGCGTAGTATTTGAACACCGAATTCTTGGGGGTGAAAATAACTTGATGCGCCGCAGTTTCCGGCAGAGGAAATCCATCTATTTTCAATAAACCCTTACTTGCTAAGTAATTTTTGATGCCCCGCAAGCCATTCGCCACCGAATCGGGATTCATTTCCATCCCCGAACCTAATTCTAAAGTCCAAGCTTCCACATCAAATTGGATCGCACTTCCCAACTGGGCCAAAACCTTCTCCAAAGCCAGCCAAGGCTTGAGAAACGCCTCGTCAAAAGCATCCCCATCGTACTCATTCATCAAGATAGCGCGATCGAGCAAAAAAGCTTTCGCACTCTCCTCGCGGGAATTAAAACAGTAAAGATAATCTAAACTTTGATTCGTAGAACTGTGCAAATCCAGCACATAATCCGCATCCAAACACAAAGATTGTAGCTGATATCGGTAAAGTTCGCTGTAGGGGCGGCAAGTAGGAGCATTAATTTTTGCCAACTCTTTCGCAAAACTCAAAGCAATCGCTTTTCTGTAATTAACTTTGACAGTATCGGCATCGAGGTGAATGTGAGAATTAGCAAAACCCAGAATATCTTCCCCTTGCTTTTCAAAATCCCAGAAAATCCGGTTCCAATTTACCCCATCATAAAGATTGTAGCGACCAGGAGAAAAATGGTGCGATCGCTGACTTACACCCACAGGATTGCAAACCGGAACCAGCCAAATTTCCCCGCTTAACTGGCTGCTGTCCAAAGACCTTAAAAACTCAATTAATTGGTAAATAACCGCATTACCACTAATCTCAGCGCCGTGGAGGTTAGATTGCAGATAAGCTTTTTTGCCCGGAATCGCACCTTGAAACTGATAGACTTGCAGTGAAAGTCGATCGCCCGAAGCAAGCTGCACCACAGGAATAGTCGAAATAACTGGAATCATAGAGAAAGAAGAGGGAAGTTCGGCAACGGATTCTGTAACGGATGTAACGGATGTAACGGATGTCAGGAAGAGGGAAGAAGGAATAAGGAAGAGGGAAGAAGGCACAATTTTTTTTATTTCTTCTGCCAACTGCCAACTGCCAACTGCCAACTGCCAACTGCCAACTGCCAACTGCCAACTGCCAACAGTCAACAGTCAACTGCCAACTGCCAACAGTCAACAGTCAACTGCCAACTGCCAACTGCCAACAGACTTATTCCTTAATAGCCGATTTGCGGGCGTTGGTCTAAAATCAATACAGTCCTCTGCTGACTTGCTTTCAGCAAGATTTAAGCATACTTATCCTGCAACCTTATAATAATCCTTGTGCCAGACACTGCCCAGAACCGCCCAGAGCTGGATCTGAAGACCATATTTCCATTCGAGCTAGATAACTTTCAGAGAGAGGCGATCGCCGCCCTCGATGCAGGTAAATCCGTTGTCGTGTGTGCTCCCACAGGCTCTGGGAAAACGTTAATCGGGGAATACGCCATCCATCAAGCACTCTCCAGAGGGCGGCGCGTCTTCTACACCACACCCCTCAAAGCACTCTCTAACCAAAAGCTGCGCGACTTCCGCAGTCAATTTGGAGACGACAACGTAGGTTTGCTCACGGGCGACATCTCCGTAAATCGAGATGCGCCGATTTTGGTGATGACTACCGAAATATTTCGGAATATGCTCTACGGTACGCCGATCGGAGAAGTCGGTACTTCCCTCACCGGAGTCGAAACCGTGGTACTCGACGAGTGTCACTACATGAACGATCGCCAGCGTGGTACCGTCTGGGAAGAATCGATCATCTACTGTTCGAGCGAAATTCAACTGCTCGCCCTCTCAGCAACCGTTGCCAATAGCGACCAACTCACAGACTGGATTAACAAAGTCCACGGGCCCACAGAACTCGTCTACTCAGACTTTCGGCCAGTACCGCTGCAATTCCACTTCGCCAACCAAAAAGGGATATTTCCCCTACTAGACGAGACCGGCAAAAGAGCCAATGTCCGGTTAGTCCCCAAAAAGAAGGGGCAAAAAGTAGAAAGAGGCAGCATCCCCACTCCGAGTTTGACCGATGTTTTGGCCCGGTTGGACGATCGAGATATGCTACCAGCAATTTACTTCATCTTCAGCCGTCGCGGGTGCGACCAAGCAGTCGCAGAAGTCGGCAATTTCTCCCTAGTTAACGAAGCCGAAACAGCCGAACTCAAACGCATCATTGACGATTTTTTACAGCGAAACCCAGAAGCAGAACGCTTCGGTCAAAAAGAAGCACTTTTAAAAGGCATCGCCGCCCACCACGCAGGCATTTTGCCAGCCTGGAAAGGTTTAGTAGAAGAACTCTTTGGGAGAGGTTTGATCAAAGTCGTATTTGCCACCGAAACCCTAGCCGCCGGGATTAATATGCCCGCCCGCACCACAGTCATTTCCACCCTGTCCAAGCGCACCGACAAGGGACACCGACTGCTAAACGCTTCAGAATTCCTGCAAATGGCCGGTCGGGCGGGTCGGCGGGGCATGGACAAGCTGGGGCACGTGGTTGCAGTTCAGACGCGCTTTGAAGGCGCAAAAGAAGCCTCGTATTTGGCAACAGCCAAAGCCGACCCCCTCGCCAGTCAGTTTACTCCCAGCTACGGCATGGTGCTGAATTTGCTGCAAACACACACTCTCGACGAAGCTCAAGAGTTGGTAGAGCGGAGTTTCGGTCAATACCTTTCTACCTTGTACTTGCAGCCGCAGCAAGAAGAATTAGACGGATTGCAAGCAGAATTGGCGGTGCTTGAACAGTCCCTGGCAGCGGGAGGAAATGTCTCCACCCTGGAAAAAGAGCTCGCTCATTACGAAAAATTGCAGGGAAGACTCAAAGAAGACAAACGTTTGCTGAAAACTCTATTGCAGCAAGCTGAAGAAGCCAGATTTAAGGAGATGTCCGTAGCTGTGGCTTTTGCAGTGCTCGGAACGGTTCTGAGTCTCAAAGGTAAACACGTTCCGACAGCCAAACGATCGCACACAACTCCTGTACCCGCCGTATTGGTTGCCAAAATCGCAGGTTCTGGCCAAGCACCAAATTTGGTGTGCTTGGGGAAAGATAACCGTTGGTATGTCGTCGCCATTAGCGATGTCGCTACCTTGCACGCCGAATTACCTCGCTTGAGCGTTGCAGATACCTTGAACCCGCCGTCGGAAATGCCCCTGAGACTCGGCCAGTGCCGCTTGGCAAATGAAGAAACTGCTGCAATTGCTGCATCGATCCCACAATTGCCGACACCGGAACCGAGCCCAGAGGCGATCGAGCAACAGCAGAAAATCGCAGCCGTAGAAGCTAAGCTAGAAATTCACCCGGTTCTACAATGGGGGAATCCCGGTACTTTGCTCAAACGCCAGCGCCGCCGGGAAGAATTGAAAAAAGAAATCCGCAAAAGCGAACAAGAGTTAGAAAAGCAACGAGCTCGCTACTGGGAGCAATTTCTCAACTTAATCGATATCTTGCTGAATTTCGGCTGCTTGGAAAGAGTAGTTTCGGCACATGGGAACCGAGATGACTCCTCTGACAGGTTGGTGCCCACAATCTTGGGCCAAGCTTGCGCCGCCATTCGTGGCGATAACGAACTGTGGCTGGGTTTGTCCCTGATGTCTGCCGAGTTTGACGAACTCGACCCCCACCACCTCGCTGCTGCTTGTGCCGCCTTAGTTACAGAAGTTTCCAGGCCCGACAGTTGGACTCACTACTCGCTGTCGCCGGAAGTTTTGGCACCTTTGGACAATCTACAAAAAGGCTTGCGTCGCCGATTGTTTCAAGTGCAGTACCGTCATGAAGCTGCAATCCCGATTTGGCTGGAACGGGATTTAGTGACTTTGGTCGAACAGTGGGCTCTGGGCGTTGAATGGCTGGAACTGATTAGCCATACGAGTTTGGATGAAGGAGATGTGGTGCGGATTTTGCGCCGGACTTTGGATTTCTTGTCTCAGATTCCTCATGTTCCTCATGTTTCCGATTCTTTGCGGAGGAATGCTTGTCGGGCGATGCAGTTAATCGATAGATTCCCGGTGAATGAAGCTGCAACTTAGAAAATTGTTGACAGTTGACTGTTGACGGTTGACAGTTGGCTGTTGGCTGTTGACAGTTGACAGTTGACAGTTCGGACATTTGGACATTTGAACAATACCGATGCAACCGCAAACGATATTAGATTAAAATCTGCGTGCATTTGGATTGAAAAACCCAAAATACAATTTAGATGCCGGACAGCTTACAGTCAACAGTCAACCGTCAACAGTCAACAGTAAGCTGTCAACTGTCAACTGTCATGAGGAATAGATCCAAAATCTAAAATCCAAAATCTAAAATCTAAAATCTAAAATCGATCGATCGCACTTTTTCCTGATTCAGGTTGCAGGGCAGGATAGAAAATTGTATGGTGCGGATCGATCGATCTTAATTGTTATTGAAATTTTCCGAAACGGTGCGCTGGGTAATTCTCTTATTTTATGATGCAACAAATCAAAAAGCCCGATCAAATGCCTGATGCCTGCTCCCAGGCTCAAAAAATTCGCTTTTTCACTTTCTTGCAAAAAGTCTTAATTGGAACTATAGCGAGTACATTACTCAATCTCTTCATCCTATTTCCCTCTCCGAGTTTCGCAGAAGTAGTTCTGGGCGTTGTTCGCAGTTCCGAGAATTCTCCCGACTGGGTAAAGATTACCACGCGCCTCTGGGAAAGCGGCATTGCTTACAAACCAATCAATCTCGAAGAAATCAAAAGTACGGCGGATTTAACAGGCGTTAACGTGCTGTTTTTGCCCAACATTGAAACTTTGACTCCGGCACAAATTAAAGTTTTAGAAGCTTGGGCCTCCCAGGGTGGCCGCTTGATTGCTTCGGGCCCCGTCGGCCGCAGTTCCCCGGCCTTGGTGCGCCAATCTTTGCGATCGCTCCTTGGGGCCTATTGGGCTTTTCCGTTAACCCAGCCAGCGACGCCACAACCACGCAGCCGCTGTCGGGATCTCGCCTGCACCGCTTCTAGCAATTGGATACCCGCTGTCCAACAAAATGCCTCAGTCCAAGGCGGTGTCTTAATTCCGGCTGATGCGAACAGTCAAACTATTGCTACTTGGAAAGATAGTTCCGGTTCCTCCGCAGCCATCGCCACCGATCGCGCTACCTATCTCGGCTGGCGCTGGGGTAGCGACGGTTCGGCAAATGTAGATAAGGCTTGGCTGCAAGCCTCGATCGCCCGCTGGGGAGGCACAATCGCTTCTGGGCCTGTAGCGCCGCCCACTGCGGCCGCGACCCCACTGCCAACTCCCCCCTCCAGAGTCACTAGAAACAGCCCTAGTTTGCCACGTACTACCCCGCTGAGCCGACTTTCTCCCTCTGGCTCGCTTTCCGATCCAGTACCTGCAACTTTTACAGACCCTTCGGATCAGTCGGCGTCGGCGGGTTTGGACGTGCAGCCAAATTCCAATAAGCCGATCGTCAGCATTGAAGCGTACTTGATGCGCCAAGAACTCACTAACCTCCTCGGCCGGTTTGAAAGCGCCCTGACAGCATCTAATTCAGCCAATACCGCCATCAATCTCAATGCTGCTACCTCCCCTCAACTGGTGGCTGCAGAACAGGGCGGAGGCGGCCCCACAACCAGCCGCCCCCCTGTTCTGCAAGCGATCAGGGTGCGGGCGATCGCCCAAGCGCGACAGGTTTTGCAAACTTTTGACCAACTCCTGCAACAGCAAAACTACGCGGAGGCGAGATCGCAGTGGGTGGAAGCGCGGCAGTTGCTGTGGGAAAATTACCCGAAGGAAGGACAGCGGGTTGGGGCGGAAATTCGGGCGGTTTGGCTCGATCGCGGGACGATCGTCGCAGCGCGATCGGAACAGGGTTTGGCTGCAGTGTTCGATCGGCTCGCCGCCGCCGGGATCAATACCGTTTTCTTTGAAACTTTAAATGCCGGATATACCATTTATCCCAGTCAAGTTGCACCGCAACAAAATCCCCTGACTGTTGGCTGGGACCCGCTGGCATCTGCGGTTAAATTAGCTCACGATCGAGGCATGGAACTGCACGCTTGGGTTTGGGTTTTTGCCACAGGAAATAAGCGCCACAATACTTTAATTGGCCAGCCTAGCTCTTATCCAGGCCCGGTACTTTCCGCCCATCCACAGTGGGCAAATATTGACAATAAAGGACGCACGCAAAATCCTAACGATGGTAAATTTTATCTCGATCCTGCCAACCCGGAAGCGCGGAATTATTTGCTACAAATAGTCAACGAAATTGCCAATAACTACAAAGTAGATGGGGTGCAATTAGACTATATTCGCTATCCTTTTCAAGATGACAATGCAAATTTTACTTACGGTTATGGTATTGCTGCGAGGCAGCAATTTAGGCAGTTGACTGGTGCTGATCCCGTGAATATTTCCCCCAGGAATGGCAGTTTGTGGCGGCAGTGGGTTGAGTTTAAAACTAATCAAATTAATAGTTTTGTAGCTGAAGTTTCTCAGCTTTTGCGGCAGAATTATCCGCGCACAATTCTGTCGGTGGCAGTGTTTCCGCACCCGGAAAGTCAGCGGATTTACAAAATTCAGCAAAATTGGGAAGTTTGGGCTCGTCAGGGCATTGTAGATTTGATTGTGCCGATGACTTATGCTTTGGATACGAACCGACTTCAGCGTATCACCGAACCGCTGGTAAAGGAACAAATGCTAGGTTCGGCTTTGATTTCTCCGTCGGTTAAGCTGTTGACTCTCCCGGAAGTTGTGGCGATCGACCAAATCCAAGCTTTGCGCGATTTGCCGACAGGGGGCTATGCTATTTTTGCGGTGGAAAGTATCAGCAGCGGGATGCAGGGCTTTTTTAACCGCACTCAAGGCACCCCAGTGCGTTCCACTTCTGCTGCGGAGCCGATTCCTTACCGACAGCCGTTTGCGGCGGCGGCTTCGCGGTATACTGCTCTCAAGCAGGAATGGAGTTTTTTATTGGCTAACAATCAGTTGCGGGTGTCCGAATCTGAACTGAAAGTTTTGCAAAGTCGAGCGGATGAATTGGCGCAATCTTTGAGCAAGTTGGCGGCAAATCCTTCTACCGAAAGTTTAGCAACTACTAAAAGATTGTTAAGGAGTTTTCAATCTCAATTTCAATCTTCGATGCGCTTGCATTCTGCGGAAAATAGCTATCAAGTGCAAACTTGGCAAAATCGTTTGGAGAGTTTGGATATGCTTTTACGCTACGGCGAAAGGATGGAGTTGAATCGCAGATAAATACAGATTTTTGGGGTGTGTGCTTGTTAGCTACTGTTTGTTCAAACTGAGATGTTGCACCATTCTCAATAACCCTTCCCTGGGCGGGCAGGATGCCCACGCCACAAGAAAATGTACTTGTTGTGGAACAGGGATCTTGCCTGTTCCACAATAAAATTCATCTCTTGTCGAACAGGCTGAAAAGCCTGTTCCTAAATAAGTAATTGAGAATGGTGCAATAGATCAGATGATTTCGACTTAGGTCGATCGCGCCCAATGATCTGTATCAGTAGTTACGAAAAAACTCTGAGTAGAAATACGCTATTTTGATATGAATTGATCGACGGTACTGTCGTCAGTAAACTACAGCATAAGGAGAAAAGGAAGGGCAAAGGGAACATAATTTACACTCAAAACTCCCAACAATTACCAATGCCCAATTCCCAATGCCCAATTCCTCTGAGGATGAATATGTTTCCTAAACCCCTCAATCGTTTGGCTACAAAAATTATCGGCAAAGTTCCATTACAAACGGTGCTTGTGGTTCCTTTTTTAGTGCAAATTGTCGGCACGGTAGGACTTGTAGGTTGGCTATCTTTCCAAAACGGTCAGCGAGCAGTCAACGATGTTGCCGCTCAGTTGCGGGGAGAAATTAGCGATCGTATCAAAGACCGCATGGAACATTATATGTCAATTCCCCACATTGTCAATCACCTGAACGTTCAAGGCATAAAACTGGGGCAGTTGAACCTAGAAGAAAAGCCAAAACTCGAACATCATTTCCTCGAACAAATTCAATATTTTGATTCTATCAGCATCATTTACACAGGCAAAGAAAATGGAGAACACTCTGGAGCAATTCGCACTAAAGATGGGATTTTGATATCGGCTGCTGACAGCTCTACTGGCAATAAATTAGCTCGATATACTGCCGACTCTCAGGGAAATCGCGTTCACTTAGTGCAAATTTCACCCAATATTTACAATCCGCGAACTCGTCCTTGGTACCTAGCTGCCGCTGCCGCAAAAAAACCTATTTGGACTCCAATTTATACAGATTTTTTGACCAGGGAACTGGCAATTACTGCTGCTTTGCCTATCTACGACGATGCTGGCAAATTGTTAGGAGTAGCTGGCAGCGATTTGCTCTTTTCCAGAATCAAAGAATTTCTGGTTAGCCTAAAAATAGGAAAATCAGGACAAACTTTTGTCATGGAGCGATCGGGGATGTTAATTGCCACTTCAACGGCGAGTCCAGAATTCGTGGTGGAAGGTAAAGAAACAAGGCGCATTAAAGCTTCAGAAAGCGAGAATCGGGTAATTAGCCAAACTGCACAATATTTAGATAAATCCTACGATAGCTTAGCTAAAATCAATAATTCTCAACAACTTACTTTTGATGTTGATGGCAAGCGAAATTTTATTCAGGTAGCTCCTTTTAAAGACGATCGAGGGTTGGATTGGCTGATTGTAGTAGTTGTGCCAGAATCGGACTTTATGGAACAAATTAACGCCAATACGCGCACGACTTTTTTGCTGTCGGTTGCCGCTTTGATTGGGGCGACAATTCTGGGGATTCTTACTGCTAAATGGGTGGTGCGGCCGATTTTAAGATTGAATGCGGCGGCGAAAGCTTTGGCACGGAATGAATGGGAGACAAAGCTCACTCTCAATCGCCAAGACGAACTCGGAGAACTTGCCGCTTCTTTTAACAGCATGGCCGAGCAATTGCAGCATTCATTTACTTCTCTTTCGGAAAGTGAAAACCGAGTCAAACAATTTTTCAATGCAGTACCGCTAGGCATTTTTATTGCAGAGCCAAACGGTCAACCTCACTACATTAATCCTATAGGAGAGCAGCTTTTAGGTCAAGGAATTGTGGCAACAAATTCCGAAAATTGGCGCCAATCCTACGGAGCTTATTTAGCTGGCACTCAGGAAATTTATCCGGCGGAACGCGACCCAATGTTAAATGCTTTGCAGGGCAAAAGTGTCACTGTTGATGACATTGAAATCTCCTCGACGGACAAAACTATCCCCCTGCAAATTTCGGGAACTCCTATTTACGACGCCCAAGGAAATATTATCTATGGAATGTGTGCTTTTCAAGATATTACGGAACGCAAACTAGCGGAGAAAGTATTAAAGGAATACAACGACAATTTAGCAGTGCAAGTGGCCGAACGTACCGCCGATCTTGCCAAGGCAAAAGAAAAGTTTTCTAAAGCTTTTCGTTTAAGTCCTAATGCGATTACCCTGACGAGAATCAGCGATGGTCGCCACATAGAAGCCAATGAGAGCTTTTGTCGGATGATGGGGTACAGTCACGAAGAAATCATTGGCAAAACAGCGGTAGAACTCAATTTTTGGGCGAGTTTGGGAGAGCGCGATCGCATGATTCAAATGTTAAAAAACAAGACGGCTCTTCACAATTATGAGCTGAGGTTTCGCAATAAAAATGGTACAGAAAGAACAGCACTGCTGTCGATAGAAACCATCGATATTGACGGAGAAGCTTGTTTTTTGTCGATTTCTAGCGATATTACCGAGCGCCAAAAAGCAGAAACTGCCCTCCGGGAAGCAGAAGAAAAGTACCGTAACATTTATGAAAATGCTTTGAATGGAATTTTTCAAACTGCTATTGACGGGAAATATATCAGCGCTAACCCCGCTTTAGCTAACATCTACGGTTACGACTCGCCTGCGGAATTAATAGCAGCACAGCCGAATTTCTATAACCAGCTTTACGTGAAACCGAACCGCCGCGACGAATTTGCAGCGCTGATGAACGAGTACGGGATACTATCAAACTTTGAATCGGAAATCTACCGCAAAGATGGCAGCATAATCTGGATTTCGGAAAATTGTCGAGCTGTCTGCGATGAAGCAGGAAATCTACTTTACTACGAAGGTTTTATTAAAGACATTACTGATAACAAACAAGCGGAAATCAAACTGCAGCAGGCGAAAGAAGCTGCCGAAGCAGCAAACAAAGCGAAGAGTACGTTTCTCGCCAATATGAGCCACGAATTGCGATCGCCCCTGAACGCGGTTATCGGCTTTGCTCAAGTCATGCTTCGCAGTAAAACGTTGTCTCAAGAAAATCAAGAAGATGTTGGAATTATCCTGCGGAGTGGTGAACATTTACTGGCTTTAATTAACCAAGTTTTAGACTTGTCAAAAATCGAAGCCGGACGCACGACGATTAATGAGAAAAACTTCGATTTGTACCAACTAATCGACGATTTAGAAGATATGTTTGCTCTCAAAGCTGAGCAAAAAGGTTTGCAGTTAATCTTCGACAGAGACGCCGAAGTTCCCCATTACATTTGTACTGATGAAGTTAAATTGCGGCAAGTCTTAATTAATTTGCTAAATAATGCAATTAAATTTACTTCAGAAGGGGGAGTGTCGGTGCAAGTCAAAGGGGGAAAGCGGAATATACATAAAAAAAGCACTGACCAATTACCCGGCCGCTACTGGCTGCATTTTGAAGTTCAAGATACTGGTGCAGGCATTGCTGCTGAGGAAATCCATCAGTTGTTTGAAGCATTCGTGCAGACGAAAACAGGTAAAGATTCTCAGGAAGGAACGGGTTTAGGTTTAGCTATTAGCCGCCAGTTCGTGCAATTAATGGGAGGTGAAATTACTGTTAGCAGCGAGATCGGAAAGGGTGCAGTATTTCAGTTTGATATCCAAGTTCATCTGGTTGAAGCTGCTGATATTGAAAGCAAAAAAACTCAACGTCGAGTGGTTGCCCTCGAACCGAATCAGCCGAGTTATCGCTTGCTAATTGTGGACGACAAACCTTTGAACCGCCAACTCTTAGTAAAACTTCTGAGTCCACTCGGATTTGAGTTGAGAGAAGCGAATAACGGTAAAGAAGCGGTTGATATTTTTATGGAGTGGGAACCGCATCTGATTTGGATGGACATGAGAATGCCTGTGATGGATGGCTATGAGGCAACGAAACAGATTAAAACTACAACTGGCGGGCAAGCAACGGCGATTGTAGCCCTAACTGCTAGCGTTTTGGAGGAAGAACGGGCGGTGATTCTTTCGGCGGGTTGCGATGATTTTATGCGGAAACCATTCCGAGAGGAGGACATTTTTGTGGCAATGGGAAAACATTTAGGAGTACGCTATATTTATGAAGATCCAACCGCAGTAAGTGCCACAGGTGTAGAGGAGTCAAGTCAAGAGGTGCTGACACCGGAGGCTTTCGCCTCTCTTTCTCCAGACTGGATAGCCCAATTCAAGCAAAATATTTTGAGTGTGGACATGGAGGCGATCGCAACTTCGATCGCACAAATCGGCACTGTCAATCTCTCTCTTGCGGGCAAGCTTCAAGATTGCATTAATAATTTTGAATATGACAGAGTTTTGAACATAATCGATCTCAGTGAGAAACAGTAAATACCCGATGACTTCAACTTCACCTAAAACCAATCGAGCTAATATTTTAGTAGTGGATGATACGCCAGAAAACCTGCGGTTGCTGGCAGGAATTTTGAGCGAAAAAGGCTATCAAGTTCGCCCGGTTCCCAATGGCAAACTAGCATTGTCTGCATCTCAAAAAATACCCCCGGATCTAGTGCTGCTGGATATTATGATGCCGGAAATGGACGGCTATCAAGTTTGCCAGCAACTCAAAGCTTCTGAAATAACTAAAGACATTCCTGTTATTTTTATTAGTGCGATCAATGACGTGCTGGATAAAGTTAAAGCTTTTGCAGTTGGCGGAGTTGACTTTATTACTAAACCGTTTCAGGTTGAGGAAGTTTTAGCCCGGATAGAAACTCATTTAAAAATTTGTTCACTGCAACAAACTTTGCAAGAAAAAAATCAAGATTTAGCAACGGCACTGCACCAACTGCAAGCCACTCAAGAGCATTTGATTCAATCGGAAAAAATGGCAGCCCTGGGACAACTGATTGCCGGCATTGCCCACGAAATCAATACACCCCTGGGCATTATAGGTTCCTCTATTAATAATATAGCTAATTTTTCCGAAGAGTTTTTAGAAAAATTTCCTGAAATTTATCAACAACTTTCGGAGGAAAGCAAAGCTTATTTTTTAGCTTTACTGTACAGAGCAACCCATCAAGAAGTTTTATTTACAAGCAGAGAGAAACGGAAATTTAAGCAGCAGTTGACCGGGAATTTGATGGCAGAATATGTTGACAACCCGGAGGAAATTGCGGATACTTTAGTAGACATGGGAATCTACGAAAACATAGAAGATATCTTGCCACTTTTTAAATCCCCGGATTGGGAAGTAGTTTTAAATAGTGCTTACCAGTTTGCGAGCTTTAAAAAAAGTATTAGCCTGATCCAAAGAGCGACAGCGAAGTCGGGGAAAGTAGTATTTGCCTTAAAAACCTACGCTCATTTTGATAGCCAACCAGAAAAAGTCCAGGCGAACTTGCACGATGGCATTGAAACGGTGTTAACTCTTTATCAAAATCAACTGAAACACGGTATAGAAGTAGTTAAAGATTATGGAGATTTACCAGACATTATGTGCTATCCCGATGACTTAAATCAAGTTTGGACGAATCTTGTTCATAATGCCTTGCAAGCAATGGATTATAAAGGTATTTTAACTATTGAAACTCGGCAGCAAGAGGCAACTATTTTCCTCAAGTTTACTGATAACGGCAAAGGTATTCCCTCAGAAGTTATTTCCAAAATTTTTCAGCCGTTTTTTACAACTAAATCTGCAGGCGAAGGTAGCGGTTTGGGATTGGATATTGTAAGAAAAATTGTGGAAAAACACCAAGGCACAATTGCTGTAGATTCTGTACCGGGGCAGACAACTTTTACAGTATCGCTGCCAATTTATTAAACAAAACTTACTTGCAGGGGGCTAATTCGCGGTGGCAGTCATCGCCGTCTCGCTGACAAACACAAGATTTATTACAAGAAACCGGGTTTATCTTCGGAAGTCCTATTAAAATAAGATAGGAGACAGATATCCTGCATACTTGGCGGAAATCCATAATGTAAAAGCAACTCATGTGGGTAAACCTACTAAAATTTAAGCAGAGAGGAAAAGATGAATAAGCCTATAATTCTTTGCGTTGATGATGAACCGGATATTTTGAATACTCTCAAGATTCAGCTCAAAAAAGAATTTAAAAATGATTACTTTTATGAATTAGCTGAAAGTGGTGATGAAGCTTTAGGTTTACTGGAGGACTTTCAAGAAAAAGCTCAGGTGATTGTGGTTGTTTCTGATTGGCTGATGCCGGGAATTAAAGGTGACGAACTTTTAATTAAAGTTCACCAAAAATATCCTAAAATTATTAAAGTGATGTTGACTGGACAAGCGGATGCAGCGGCTGTTCAGCGGGCAGTAGAAGAAGCAGATTTATACTGTTGTTTGTACAAACCCTGGCAAAGCAAAGACTTAATAGAGACTATAAAATCTGGCCTGGCTAAGTTATGAAAAAACCTGTGATTGTTTGTATTGATGATGAACCTGATGTTTTGAACAGTTTAAAAATTGAATTGAAAAAGGCGATCGGCGATCGGTGTATAATTGAAACCGCTGAAGGAGGGGCTGATGCTTTAGAGTTGCTGGCAGATTTGCAGGCAGATGAATACGAGATTGCTTTGGTGCTTTCCGATTATATCATGCCGGATATTAAAGGGGATGAACTGCTCAGAAGAATTCACGAAAGCTCGCCGGAGACGCTGACCATTATGCTAACGGGGCAAGCTGATTTGGAATCCCTGAGTAATGCTATTAAGTATGCTAAATTGTACCGTTATATTCCTAAACCTTGGCAAAATGAAGACTTAAAATTAACGGTAGTAGAAGCAGTTCACAGTTATTTGCAAGATCAAAAGTTAACAGATGAAATTCATAAGCGCCAAGAAGTAAACGAGGAGTTAAAGCTAGTAAATGAGGCGCTGTCTGCGAGTGAAAGCCGCCTGAGTCAATTTTTAGAAGCTTTACCAGTGGGGGTATCTGTTTATCATCCCGATGGTTCGATCGCCTATTTCAACCAGACAGCGAGGGATTTGCTGGGTGCAGACACTATCCCCGAAAGCACTGCGGAACAATTAGCTGCCACTTATCAACTTTATGTTGCCAATACTGATGAGTTGTACCCGCCGGATAATCTGCCAATTTTGCGTGCACTGAAAGGAGAATCTGTCAAGGTTGACGATGTAGAAATCCGTCAAGATGGCAAAAGAATTGCGATCGAGATCAATACCACGCCGATTTTTGACGCTACCGGAAATATTGTTTATGCGATCGCAGCTTTTCAAGATATTAGCGATCGCAAACAAGCCGAAAAAATACTAGCAGATTACCACCACACCTTAGAAGCCCAAATTGACGAACGCACAGAACAACTGCAACAAGCCGCATTAGCTGCTGAAGCAGCAAACAAAGCTAAAAGCACGTTTATTGCCAATATGAGCCACGAGTTACGCACCCCTCTCAATTCTATACTCGGCTTTGCACAAATCATGGAACCCAGCCCGGATCTTACTGTAGAAAACCGAGAAAATATGAGAATTATTCGCCGTAGTGGCGAACACTTGCTTACCTTGATCAATGAAGTCTTAGACTTGTCAAAAATCGAAGCGGGGCGGATGACACTCAACCCGAAAAACTTTGACCTCTACCGCTTGCTTGACGATTTGCAAGATATGTTTCAACTGCGAGTCCATAATGAAGAATTGCAGTTGCGTTTCCAGCGCGATGCTGACGTTCCTCAGTACGTGCGAACCGATGATATTAAACTGCGGCAAGTGCTGATTAATCTTCTGAGTAATGCGATTAAGTTTACCCAAACAGGCGAAATCATCTTAAGAGTTATAAAGTTAGATAAATCTGGATTTCTGGATTTATTGGATAGTCCCACAGCTTGCTTTGATACTACAAGAAGCATTCGGGATTTTTCGAGAACTAGCAGTGATTTTGCCAAGGTTGAATGCAGCGATGAGGCTGAGGATTCAACAGTGCCTAGTTTTTTCCTTCTCTTTGAAATTGAAGATACAGGATTTGGCATTGCTCCCGAAGAATTGGGCAATATTTTTAAGGCTTTTGTACAAACAGCTTCCGGTCAAAAAACTCAGAAAGGCACGGGTTTAGGATTGAAAATCAGCCGTCAATTTGTCCGCCTGATGGGAGGAGAAATTGTCGTAGAAAGTCAACTGGAACTTGGCACCACTTTTAAATTTGAAATTCCAGTCAGTGCAGTTGATGTTGGTGAGATTCCCGATCCGGAACTTAACCGCGAAGTTAGTGGGTTGGAACCCAATCAACCGTGCTACCGGGTTTTAATTGTGGACGATCGCGAAGACAACCGCCAACTTTTAGTCAAAATGCTTTCTCCTTTGGGTTTCGCGCTGGAACAAGCCACCAACGGTCAGGAAGCAATAGAAATGTGGGAAAATTGGCATCCGCATTTAATTTTGATGGATGTGCGAATGCCAGTGATGGACGGCTACGAAGCTACTAAACAAATTAAGGCGAGAATCAAGCAGAGAGAGCAAGAGGGGGAAATGAATATTTCCCATCTCGACTCCCCGATTCCGAAGATTATTGCTTTGACAGCTAGTACAATTGAAGGAAGGCAAGCGTTTGCTTTACTGGTCGGCTGCGACGATTTTATTAGCAAACCTTTCCGCAAAACAGATATATTTGATACCCTGACCAAACATTTGGGGGTTAAGTATCTGTACTCTAACTCAACGGACTTTATCTCAATAGGCGATCGAAATAATTTATCTGGCTCCCTCCCTAATGCTGCGCTTGCTTATTTACCTACACTTCCGGCACAATGGATAGACAACATAAAGCAGGTAATCCGCAGTGCTGATTTTGACTTAATTGTCAGGACAATCGACGAAATAAGGGAGCCTCATCCTGAATTAGCGGAAATCCTCCAGGGTCATCTCGATAATTTTGATTACCAGAAAATTCTCAATTTAATTGCCGAGGCGGAGGAATCAGATAATGCAGATCAAGGCGGAACAAACTGAAAACTATCAAGCAGATATTTTAGTAGTTGACGATACGCCAGATAATCTGCGTTTGTTGATTAGAATTTTGCAAAAAAATGGCTATAAAGTTCGACCCGTTACTAATGGTTTTTCGGCGTTAGATGCAATTCAATCTAGCCCCCCCGATTTGATTCTGCTCGATATTATGATGCCTGATATTGACGGCTACGAACTATGTAAAAAATTAAAAGCACAATCGCAATTTAGGGAAATTCCCATAATTTTTCTCAGCGCGCTAGAAGAAGGAATAAATAAAGCACAAGCTTTTGAAGTGGGCGGAGCCGATTATATCACCAAACCTTTTCAGGTGAAAGAAGTCTTGGCGCGAGTGAGCAATCAACTTACTGTGCGTTCATTGCAAATGCAATTGCAAGAAAAAAATCAAAAATTGACTGCTCAAAATATCCAGTTGCACCAGGAAATAGCTGAACGCCACCAGGTGGAAATGGAAACAAGATTGCTGCTGCAGGCAACTCAAGCTATTAGCAAATCTGAGGATTTTGAGTCGGCTATAGATGTGATTTTAGGTTTAATTTGCCAAACTATTGAATGGAATCTGGGCGAAGCTTGGATTCCTTGCAGTGAGGGCTTTTTAAAATGCGCGACAGGCAGGTACGTCAGCGACTCCAGTTTTGCCGAATTCCGACAAACAAGTTGGCAGTTGATTTTTGCTCCCGGTGTGGGACTCCCAGGTAGGATTTGGCAGTCGCAGCACTCTGAATGGATCGATGATGTTTCTACTGCACCGGAACAAGTTTTTTTACGAGCGGAAATTGCGGTGAGTGTGGGATTGAAAGCGGCTTTTGGGGTGCCAATTTTGGCGGACAATCAAGTGTTAGCTATTTTGATTTTTTATCGCGAAAAAGTTCTGAAATGTCAGCCTCGCTTGTTGGAATTAGTGAGTGCGGTTGCTACGCAGCTAGGTTCACTGATTCAGCGGAAACAAGCTGAAGCAGCGCTGAAAGTGCAGCAAGAACAAACCGAGAAATTGCTTCTCAATATTTTACCGAAACCTATTGCAGATCGCTTACAAAAAGAGCAAAAGTTGATAGCGGATCATTTTGATGATGTGAGCGTCTTGTTTGCTGATTTGGTGGGTTTTACAGAGTTTTCGGCTCACAAAAGTCCGACGCAGTTGGTAGAAATTTTGAACGGGATTTTCTCGGAGTTCGATAGGTTGTCTGAATTGCACGGGTTGGAAAAGATTAAGACGATTGGGGATGCTTACATGGTGGTTGGGGGTTTGCCGACGCCGCGGGAGGATCACTCTGAGGCGATCGCACTTTTAGCTTTGGAGATGCAGGCAGCTTTGAGGAGATTTAATGCCAAAATGGGAGAAAATTTTCAATTGAGGCTCGGAATTCACAGCGGTTCGGTGGTGGCTGGAATTATTGGGATTAGTAAATTTAGCTATGATTTGTGGGGGGATACTGTTAATGTAGCTTCGCGGATGGAGTCGAACGGATTGCCGGGTAAAATTCAAGTGACGGCTGCGACTTATGAGCGTTTGAAAGAGCAGTTTGTTTTGGAAGAACGGGGTCATATCCCGGTTAAAGGTAAAGGAAGAATGCTGACTTACTGGTTAATTGAAGAACAAAAAAAATCTTTTTAAATTTTAGAGGTCAATTTCAATTAATATGAAAAGGAGACCAAATCTGGGTTTGCCATACCCTTTATGATTCGGCGGTTGAAACCGCTACTAGACAAACGAAGTCTGCCTTAGCAGACTAAGAAATAAAGGGGGTATTTAAGCCGGATTTGGTATTATATCCAACTTGCACTTTCTGGAGGGCTAATCCTTTGCAAACAGTTGAAACAAAATCGCCGACAGCGTTGAAAAGAGTCCTAGTTATTTTAATATCACTGCTAGCAGTAGCGGTACTGTCGATCGCTACTTTTATCGCTATACCCGGAGAAAAAACAATGTTTGCTGGAACAAGACCTGCCAATATCGGGATTCAGTCAGGAAAACTCGCAGCGTGCCCGAGTTCCCCCAACTGCGTCAGCAGCTTCAGTCAAGATGCCGAACACAAAATTGAGCCTTTGGCTTACACTTCGTCCCAGAGTGAAGCGATGGTAAAGCTAAAAGGGGTAATCGACTCCTATGGAAAAACTAAAATTATCACGGCAACTGATAATTACCTCTATGCGGAGTTCACCAGTGCTTTGATGGGGTTTGTTGATGACGTTGAATTTTTGGTAGATGATGCAGCAAAAGTCATCCATGTGCGATCGGCTTCCCGTCTGGGACAGTCGGATTTGGGAGTTAACCGCAGTCGGATAGAAGCTATCAGAACTCAATTCAATCAACTTTGAACTTAAAATTTCTAGCTTTCCTGAAGCCCCTCTCGTGCAAGATGAGGGGCTTTGATCTTTTGGTAATACTATGTAATGCTGATTTTTCACCACATAGTTAACAATTATTAACAGTAGGCACAATGCAAAGGAGTATCCTGCAAGGGTAGTAGGACCCAGCAAGGCAGTATCCTTACGGTTGGCTTTGAGTTTTAATACTTGTTATAAGATTGACGATTGTAGAGTTTTACAATCTTTAAAATAGCTGAGTGCGCTAGCATAGAAGCAGAGATGCCGTAGTATTCCTATAGTATTAAACAACCTAAATTATACACTTCTGACTTTAGGGAGAGGGAAGTTAGCGAATTAATTTCTACTATTAACTTAAGTAGAGCAAAGAGGAAAAAAAACATGGCACTTCAAAGATTAGCAGAATTTTATCCTAACTATCAGGAAGAGATATTTGCTGGAGACGACATCAAGGGATTTGATGTTTATGCTGGCGATTCTGATGAAAAAGTAGGCACGGTCTATGACGCTTTGGTTGATGACACTGGTCGTTTCCGCTATCTGGTAATTGACACCGGTATTTGGATTTTTGGCAAAAAAGTATTGTTGCCAATCGGCTCGGCTCGCTTCGACTATGGAGCCCGTCGCGTCCACGCCACAGGCCTTCGCAACAAAGCTCAAGCAGAACAATTGCCGGCTTACAATGAATTAGAAGCAGTAGATTACGATCGCGAAGAACAGGTAAGAGGCGTCTACCGCAATCAAGGAACTGCCGCCGCTGCAAGCACTGCAACTCCTGCTAGCTACGATCGCAGCAGCTACAACTACGATATCGACCGCCCCCTCTACGAAACCAACGAACAGCAGCACCAAAATCTCAAGCTTTATGAAGAACGCTTGATTGCCAACAAACACCGCGCAAAAACAGGCGAAGTAGCAGTTGGCAAGCGCGTGGAAACTGAAACAGCGCGAGCTTCAGTACCAATTGAAAAAGAACGAGTCGTAATTGATCGAGTAACCCCGGTAGAAGCAGGTCGAGTAGTTTCAGTCGGTGAGGCTGACTTCCAATCAGGGGAAGTTGCACGCATGGAAGTCTACGAAGAAACGGCCGACATCCATAAGGAAGCTTTCGTCCGGGAAGAAGTCAACGTCAGAAAAGAAGTTGTTCGCAGCACGGTTGAGGGCGAAGAAACCTTGCGTCGTGAAGAATTAGACGTTCAAACTGATGGAACTGCGGTTGTAGATAATAAAAATCCAAAGATCTAAACCAACCGCAACAGCTATTGCATAGGAATTGCGCCTTAATGACATAATTCTGTCACCGCGCAGGTTTGATTGGATTGGTAGCGATCGCGCAATTCCTATGTGAGCGGCGGGGGGGGGTACAAAACTTGTCTAGTTTTGGCAACGTTTATCCACTTTCCCCGCCTTTACCAATTTCCCCTTACCAATTGATAATAAAAATCCCTAAGCAGGAAAGTTTAAAAAATGAACGGTCAAGCATCAGCAGAAAAGATAGCAACTGCCAAATCAATAACCCGTCTCAACCAGGTTCCTGAAAAAGTCAGAACGAAGCTAAAAAGTTTTACCGTCAAAGACAACCAAGGTCACTTGGTCGGCAAAGTTAAAGATGTCTATTTTGATGCTAACGGTCAGTTAAACTTTGTGGTTGCCGGGCTAGGCAGCGAAAATACCCGCACTTTTTTATTAAGTATTAAGCTGCTCAAAAAAGTAGATTATCATCAAAAAGCGCTGTTTGTAACTATTAATTCGGGTCAAATCGATTTGCTGCCGTTCGTGTCGGCTAATGGCGAGCATCCGTATTTAGAAAATGCCTCTGGAACGCATAGTGAATTTAGCAACAGTGAGTTAACCAATCCCTCAACAGATATGTCAAATCTAACAGATGCCGAGCTCACAGATCCAAATTTGGAGACAGATGAGGATGAGGAAAACTTCGATATTGTTGATCAAGAAGTAATTCGCCTGCTAGAAGAACGATTGGTGATCAATCGCAGCAAGCGGAAAGTCGGCGAAGTCATAGTGCGTAAAGAAATTGAAACTCGGATGGTACAAGTACCCATCCAGTGGGAAAAGCTGATTGTCGAACAAGTCGGCGACGATCCGAAGGTGTTGGCCGAAATAGATTTAGGCGAGGGAAACATCACCGGTATAGATTTGACGGAGGTTAAGAGCGATCGCCATGAACCAACAGTTAAGGCAGAATTTACCTCTGTGCAGAAAGCTAGCAAAATCTTAAATTCGATCGCCTCTCAACCTCGTCACGGTTGCGTCAAAGTTCGCCTAGAACTCGTTCTCGAAGACAAGCAACTTGAGGATACTTACCAAAAATGGATGACGGAACACCATTCAGAGAGTTAAAATATTCGTTCTTTTTGGTGTAGATTTTAGCTATTAGCGAGAAACTTAAATCTAATGGCTGACTTTGCCGATAGATGCTGTGGGAAAGTTCACCGCCGTCTACTAAGATCATGTTCGGTAAATTAATCGTGATTTTGGTAGAGGCGGGTTCACCAATATCTATAATATAAGCCTGATATCCGTCAACCCGCCCCGACCGGGCTATTTAAATTTTTAGCGATCGACCTCTCGACAAAATTGTAACGACTTGCGGTAAAATTGTGGTG
The DNA here is from genome assembly GCF_036701705.1 of Microcoleus sp. w1-18aA5. Taxonomy (NCBI): domain Bacteria; kingdom Bacillati; phylum Cyanobacteriota; class Cyanophyceae; order Oscillatoriales; family Microcoleaceae; genus Microcoleus; species Microcoleus sp. w1-18aA5. The sequence continues at coordinate 40,975 of NZ_JAUPTE010000021.1, forward strand.
GTCAAATTTAAAAGTATTTGAAAATGCCCAGCACAATCTCCGACATTAAAGTAAAAACGATCGCAGGCGAAGACAAGCAGCTAGGAGAGTACGCTGGCAAGGTACTCTTGATAGTTAATGTAGCTTCCAAATGTGGCTATACACCTCAATACAAAGGGCTCGAAGAATTGAGCCAAAAGTACAGCGCGGCTGGACTCCGTGTTTTAGGATTTCCCTGTAACGACTTCGGAGCTCAAGAACCCGGAAGTAATTCAGAAATCGTCAATTTCTGTACTACAAAATACGGCGTCACCTTTGAATTATTTGACAAAGTACGCGCTAAAGGCACTCAGCAGCACCCGCTGTACGCTAAGCTTACGAGTGCAGTCGATCCCAAGGGTGAGGTTTCCTGGAATTTTGAGAAATTCTTAGTTAGCAAACAGGGTGAAGTGGTTGCCAGATTCCGCAGCAGTGTTGGCCCCGATTCGCCAGAACTAATCGCTGCTATCGATCGAGAATTGGCGAAATAAGAAGTTCGGCAACTAAGCAGTGTACAGGATTTAACTGATTTAACGGATGGATGTTTAGGGAAGAGGGAAGGAATTAATAGGCTTTTTTTCCAATCAGTTGAAAGCTATTTTTTTCTTCTGCTCTTCCCCCTTGTGTGCAAGCACTAAACCATGAACAAATACCGATGATTGTATTTAATGGGAGAACAGTTTAACTTAATGGAAAATACATCGGGATTAGATTTAGTTGTAGGTGTACTTGCCTTCGCCATTCTGGCAGGTGGTCTGACCATGCTATTTGTAGGCATGGCATCGTTTCCTAAAGAAAAATAATACTAATGGATAGTATGTGCGATCGCACGACCCGAATAAAAGTGTTGGTAGTGAGGACTTCAGTCCTCATAGTAGAAATCGGAGGCTTCCACTCCTGACTACCCACTGAAAATGCTTATTTTACAGCAGACCATCTGAATAAATAAAACTGCTTTCAATTTGAACATTCGCAATTGATGACAATCATGCAAACTACCGAAAACAACGTCAAAATTGTCCTCGCGCCGGGGAATTTGCGCCGCGTTCACCATATCGCTTTAAACGTGCGCGACATGAAAGCTTCCCGCCACTTCTACGGTACAATTCTCGGCCTGCACGAACTAACAGGCACAGAAATTCCCGCAACTTTAACAGAAATGGTAGCCGCTGGTAAAGTCGCTAATTTCGTTACCCCAGACGGTACTGTTATTGACTTATTTTGGCAGCCAGACTTGGAACCGCCAAACCCAGACCCGGAGAAAGCTTTTACCCGCGCCAACCACTTAGCCTTCGACATCAATCCGGCTTTGTTCGATCGCGCTCTGGAAGTGCTAAAGTCTAATCAAATTGCGATCGATAGCGGCCCCGTCACTCGCGCTACAGGACGCGGCATTTACTTTTACGATCCTGATGGATTTATCATCGAAATCCGTTGTGATGCAGTTTAAACAGTCGCTATCGGGTTCTCTGTAGTCCGGGTACACCCTACATTTACTTTTTGGATCGCGGTACTCCCTAATGATCGCTAATTAAATAACTTATAATTTTAATTATTATTGTGGGACGGGCGGGACGCCCATCCCACTTTCAAGAGTGGAAGTTATTTAATTCTCATTCCTAAACATCCTACCTTTAAAGTTATTTTATGTTCCGTCTTGGCTAATAGGTTGCTTCGGCCAAGTAAACCGAAAAGTTGCTCCCTCACCTTCGGCAGATTCTATGGAAATACTGCCCCCTTGACCTTCGACAATTTTTTTCACCAGCGACAAACCAATCCCAGTATTTTCAACTTTATCACGAGCTTCCAAGGTCTGAAAAATCACAAAAACTTTATCGTGATATTGAGGATCAATTCCCGGCCCGTCGTCCTCTACAGAAAATTCGTAAAAATCATCTAACTCTTTAACCGAGATTTTTACGTGACCCGATTCAGCTCGGTTGTGTTTAATTGCGTTGCTAATTAAATTAGAAAAAACCTGTTGCAACAGCAATATTTCTGTCACAAAAGTTGGCATTCCCGGTTCAACTTTCACCTCAAATCCAGAGGGTGGCGCCAACGAATCAATTATTTCGGCTAATAAATTCTCAACTTTTACCATTTCTGAAGGCACTTGAATTCGTCCGACGCGGGAATATTGCAGCAGTCCCTCAATCAAACCTTCCATCCTGTGAACTCTGCCACGCAGCAGGTTCATTTGGTGCAGAGTATCCTCTGTCATCGACTCGCTGAGGTCTTCTTCTATCCAACTGCTGAGATTGGCGATCGCCCTGAGTGGCGCTTTCAAATCGTGAGAAACTACATAAGCAAACTGGTCTAATTCTTGATTCCGCTTTCTTAAAACATTTGTCGTTTGAGCCAGATTTTGAGCTGTTAACCTCAATTCTTGAGCGCGCAACCGCAGCGATTCCTGCGCTTGTTTGCGATCCCTAATATCTTCAACCACACTCATCAGAAATTGAGTGCCATTTTGTTCTCGCAGCAGCGAAACCGTCAAGTTTGCCCACACCAACTCTCCGTCTTTGCGGATGTAGCGCTTTTCCAGAGAGAAATTTTCAATTTCTCCTGCTAACAATTGGCGCACAAGTTCCAGTTCACTTGCCAAATCTCCATGCCAAGTAATATCCTGAAATTTTTTCTCCAGCAATTCTGGGCGGCTGTAGCCCAAAATATCGCAAAGTTTTTGATTGACTAACAGAAATTTACCTTCCACACTCGCTTGCACCATGCCGACTGCCGCCTGCTCAAAAGTAGCGCGAAACCGCTGGGCGCTTTGGGCTAAAGCAATTTCTGAGCGTTTGCGATCGCTAATATCGTTGCTGATTTCCAAAATAGCAACCGGTTGATCTTGATCGTCGTACTGCAACGTCCATCGGCTTGCCACCGTTATTTTTGTCCCGTCTTTCTTAGTTCGCATCAGTTCTCCTTGCCAAGAACCCTTCTCGAAAAATACTTTTTGAATTACCTCAAAAGGTTGGGCCCATTCTGTTTGTAAAAGCTTGTGAATGTTTTTTCCTACTGCTTGCGACTTCCGCCAGCCGTAGAGCCACTTCGCCCCCAAATTCCAATAAGAAATCGCCCCATTCAAGTCTAGTACCGCGATCGTATCGTTGGCCAAATCCAGCATTTGCGCTTGCTTTCGCAGAGTTTCCTCGGCTTGTTTTCGTCCTCTGGCATCGCGGCATATCGCAATAAACAAATGTTGATTTGCCAGACGCATTTCGCTGATAGCTAACTCCATCGGAAACTTAGTTCCATCGTGGCGAATTCCAACTGTTTCTTGCTGGTAAGTCTTCAGCGGAGTATCTGGATGTAACACAAAATATTCGATCGAATAATCCCCCACGGTGCTGTAAGGCTGCGGTTGAGCTATCAGTCGCCGCAAGTTAGAGCCAATTATTCGATCGGCTTTCTCGCCAAAAATCTTTTCTGCTGCCTTATTAAAAGACTCAATATTTCCCCCTGCGTCCAAAGTGATAATCCCGTCAGCCGCATTGTCTACCACAGCTTGAATGCGACTTGTACTTTCTTCCAAGCCTGCTTCCCGCTTCCTCAACTCCTTCTCTAAAGCATCAAATAAATACCAGGAAGCCCCTGCGCCCAAACAGCCGAAAAGCAAACCAGCAACTTGCACAAAATTAGTGAAATCTATCAAACCCCGTCTTTGCTCATCTAGAGCTTTCTGGTAGGCTTCGCCGGCATTAGCAAACACATTAATTTTTGCACGCAGGTTATCCCTCCTCAATTTGCCTTGAGTGAACACCTCAATTATTTCCGGCGACTGCAGGCTTGTTGCCGAACTGTCGAGCTTATTCAAAGTGTTTTGCAAGAAATTTATATGCTGTTCGGTACTTTTTTTTATATCTTCAAATCGCTGAGCTTGCAGTTTGTTTTCTTGAACCATAACCTTGAGTTTAGCCAGCAGCGGAGGCAAACTCTTCTTGGCTTCTAAGTAGGGTGAGAGAAATGCGGGGCGCTTCGTCAAGCCGTAACCTCGAATGCCCGTTTCCGCATCCACCACAAGGGTTAACAAGCGGTTAGTTTCCTGAAGTATTGCCCTATTAGTATCTCCTCGCTCTCTTATCTGTATGGTAATCTCTCGGAGGGCTGCAATTGCCAGCAGGGAAGCAAACAGAAAAATAATGGGGATAGCAACGATGATTGTTCCCCGCTGGCGAATTGGTCGGTCTGTCCATACAAAGTGGAGGCAGCGATCGAGCAAATACTTCACGGATATTGCAGGAGAAAGTTTGCTGCCAGTATATCGCTTTTTGGCAGTTTAGGCTATGGATAAGTTTGTTTTGTTTGGTTTGACGATCGCCGGGGACTAACCGTGGAAACTAGATTAGACCCCTGCGATAGCTACCTGCTGACACTAACAGCAGATTTTTTGGCACGGTGTTTAAACGGAGGCAGGGAGAAAGAAAGGACTTTTTTCGACACCGAGACAGCAGGCGAAGCAGAAAGGATCGTTCCTGCTTTACCTTCGTTTTCGCCTTCGGCTTCTGCTTTGAAACTAGAGTCTGTTTCGCCAGTGTTTGGAACACTTGTAACTACAGTAGTCCACCTGCCTGTAGCCGGATCGCGATAACAGGTAAAAGGGTTTATTTTTAGCGGTTGACTGCAAGGTTTAATCATGTAGATGCACTCCTTTGATTCTGAGAAATTGTGCATTGCTTTCAGCAGCAGTGCTATCTCGCCCGTAGAAGCAGTATGAAGGCAAAAAGCAGAATTGTGTTTCTGCGTCCAGAGACTTTTGAAACTTCCTGATTTCCTGTTAAATTTTGCCTTCTACTGCTTCGCGACCATAGCATTACTTTTACCAAATTGCCTTTCTGGAAGCAACCCCCCACCGCCTTAATTAGGTTGAGGTGGGAATTGTGAATGCAGCGAGGCCCCCGATCGTGCCTGCAGGACAATCTTGGAATAATATAGGTATTCTAGGCTGAAAAAAAATGCTACTGTGTGATCGACAACAGAGGTCGATCGCGATCGGTGTCACAATTAAAAAGGGAATGGGTAATTGGTAATTGGTAATTGGTAATGGGAAAATTAGTAAGGGGAAATTCTTCCATCTTTTGCTATCCGTTAAAGCCGTTAAATCCGATCCACAATTTCTGGAAAATTCCCCACCCGTTAAATCCCTTAAATCTGCTACATTGCTAGTTACCCAACTTGCTTCTAATTAATATCAACTTTTGTCTTTAAATGAACAGTAAAAGTAGAGCCAACCTCCAACTCACTCTCAACAGTTATATCGCCGCCCATCATCTGGCAAAACAAGCGGCTAATGGCCAATCCTAAACCGGTGCCGCCGTACTTGCGAGTAGTCGAAGCGTCCCCTTGAATAAAAGGTTGAAACAAATTCTGTTGCTGTTCAGCCGACATTCCAATCCCCGTATCAGATACCTGCAAATACACCCAATCGCTATCGCCTGCTGGTTCGCGAGTCGCACTCAACAGCACCGTTCCACCTTCGGTAAACTTCAGGGCATTGGAGAGCAAATTGAACAGAATTTGCCGGACTTTAGTCAAATCTGCATACATCACTCCCAAATTTTCAGAGCAAGAAACTTGCAATTGATTGTGATTTTTTTCGACCAAAGGGTGCAAAGTTGCAACAACTTCTTCTATTAAATTACTGAGGTCAAATTTTTCTAAATAAAGCTCCATCCGACCTGCTTCTATCTTAGAAAGGTCTAGAATATCGTTAATTAAAGTCAGCAAGTGTTTGCCGGCGTTATAAATTTTTTGGGTATCGGGAATGAGCTCTTCGAGTCCCGATTCCCGTGCTTCTTCTTGTAGCATTTCGCTGTAACCGATAATCGCGTTGAGCGGCGTCCGCAGCTCGTGGCTCATATTGGCTAAAAAAGTGCTTTTAGCTCTCGAAGCTGCTTCAGCTTTGTGTAAGGCTTCTTGCAAGGCTATTTCGGCTCTTTTGCGTTCGGCAATTTCGATGCGGAGCAGTTTATTGGCGGTGGTGAGTTGAGTGGTGCGCTGATCGACGGTCATTTCTAGCTGCGCTTTGGCTTTGGAGAGTGCTTCCTGAGCCCGCTGGCGCTCAAATCCTTCGATCGCCAGTGCTACCAAATTTGCCAAAGAATCAGCGAAGGTGCGCTCCTCCAAAGCCCACTGGCGGGGCGCGCCGATATGTTCGAGAGAGAGGATGCCCACGATCTGGCCCCCGAGCCTAATTGCTACATTTAATATGGATGAATTCGGCTTGCTGGCATTTGGCAGCACACCGGAATGTTCGGCTAGGGAAGATGAGTGGGACAAATTTGTTGGTACAGAGTTTTGAGTCTTTGTCGGAGGTTCTAAACCATTGTCCGATCGCAAATTTTCGCCCGGTGCGTCGCCTTCAACATCTAAAATTGATAAATTTAAATCGCTTGCCGATATGCACTCCCGGCTCAAATGATTCTCTTGGGTGCGATCGTACACGTCGAGACAAACTAATTTGAGGTTGGGGATTTTAAACTTAGAATGATTAACCCCCTCGTTTGGATCAGGGGTAGCGGTCTCTGTATCTAATGGCTCTGTTTGGTTGTGGGCGAGCACTCTCTCCGTAAAATTTAGCTGCTGATCGCTGGGGTAGCGATTTCCAAATCTTCCATGGTTGTAAAGCCAGACGCTGACTTTTTCCACATCCAAAGTCCGGGCAGCAGCCTCGGTAATTTCGCGAATTCCCACATTCAGCGCACCGCTGTTGAGAGTCCTCTGCCTACCTAGCTGCAACAAAGCCAAACTCTGGCGGCGGAGACGCTTTTCGCTTTCTTGGAGGGTTTGTTCTGCTTCCTTGCGCTGGGTGAGGTCGTACAAGACGCACAATGCCGTCTGCTGCCCGTTAAACACCAGCGACTGAACCGAGATCATCGCCCAGAAAGCGGTGCCGTCTGATTTTTTACAGTGGAGTTCGTAGTTTTGCAGGTATCCCTCTTTAGCAAGTGCCTCAAGTAGGTTTGGGCGATCTGTGGGGTTGAAGTAAAAGTCTGGAGTGCAGCAGCCGATCAATTTTTCTAGGGGTATGTTCAGGAGAGAAGCCAATTGAGCGTTCGCATACATAATTAAGCCGTCACAGAGGCGAGAAACTAATATCGGCACGGGAGTTGCCGAGGCGATCGCCCGAAACTGCTCTTCGCTGGAACGCAGCGCCAACTGAGCTTTGCTCAGCAAGTGAGCTTCCATCGTATCTGAATGTTCGGTGGTAGTCTCCAGCAAGATTTCTAGGTCAACCTTTTCGCGCTTCAAGTTTTCAAGTTCCGCACTCAGCCGCTGAACGTCGAAAAGTAGCTGTTCTGTCGATGGTTCTTCCTGCATAGCAATTGAAAATTGGTAATTTTTAGTCGGTTCTGAAGTTTTTTAGGGTTTTGTGCTAGTTTAACTATGACTTATTGCGATTAACTTCAGCCACCCTCATCTTGGTTCTCGGACTTAGCCGGGGATTCCTGTTTACCTTTTTCGTTATTATTCCAATTCTAAGTGCAAGGAAGGCATCAGCCGCTGCAAGTTCTTCAGGGATTTTATCTGCCAGGGGATCTGTTTAGAACCTTTGATGGCGATTTGAATATTTTTTTGCTGGCGCACTTTGATCACAAATTTTGAGAAAATATTAATTCCAGAACTATTTAAAAATTCTAGCTTTCGCAAGTCTAGAGTAACGGTGTTTGGGCAGGAGTCAGCCACTTCGTTGAGCAGATCGACGATCGGTTCGTATTCTTCCGCCTGGCTGAGTCGGAACGAGCCGCTACAGGTGACTGTTTGCGTAGCGCGATCGTACTGGATCGTGTAATCTTTGGTCTGAATCTCCATACTTTTGTCAGTTGCCGGTTTTGAGTGGTAAAGGGGCTTTGGCGGAGGGAGCGAGGATTGATCTTCAGGCTAGCACGAGCAAAATTCAGCCGTTTGCCGAATGCCTTGGTTTGTGTAACTTTTATTACATATACTGCCAACTGTACCATCGCCACAGGGCAGCTATAGCGGTTCTCAGATAAATGAGGTATACAGAAACCCTGTATTGTCAAGCTTTCCAGGTCAAAATTCGTACCTCACCTTTTTGAGAAAGGCTATATGAGTTATTTTAGGATTTATCAGTTGTGTCAGTTGTGATACCAGTTGGCAAAAAGAATGCAAGTGTTGACTGGCTCCAAACCCTGATAGTCATCAGTCATTGCCAACCTAACATCTCAAATCTCAAATCTCAAATTGTATGAGTTGTGGGTTGACGAGAGCGGCTTTTGCTGATGATCCGAGCTATCAATTGGATTTTTTTCTCAACTTGGTATTGACAAAATCCCCAAAACATGAGAGATATTTCACATCTGACACTGGAGTGAAGGGGAGAATATTTAATGGCAATTTCAGGAATTACAGAAAAGCTTTTGGCTGCTAAAAAAGCTCAAGGAATTAGTTTTGCAGATTTGGAAAAAGTTTTGGGGCGCGACGAAGTTTGGATTGCGGCGGTTCTTTATCGTCAAGCTACCGCATCAGCAGATGAAGCCGAGAAAATTATCTCGGCTTTGGGGCTAGATAGCGAGACCGCTGCGGTTCTCTGTGAACCTGTCTTAAAAGGTTCTTTGGAGAACTCGGTTCCGGTTGACCCCCTGATTTATCGTTTTTATGAAATTATCCAGGTTTACGGGATGCCACTCAAAGCAGTGATTCACGAAAAATTTGGTGACGGGATTATGAGCGCGATCGACTTTACTTTGGATGTCGAGAAAGAAGCAGACCCAAAAGGCGATCGAGTGAAAATAATTATGTCAGGAAAATTTTTGGAATACAAAAAATGGTAAGCCCGTGCGGCTTTATTTTCAAGTGAAAATGAAAAATTTAAATTTGCTCGAATGACTTGTGACTAATGACTAAAGCCTCAAAAGTGTTAACTTAGAAATAGAGATCGCGAAGCTTGACTGGCTTGGGTGTCCGATCGGGAAACCCTTCTAGGGCAAAGCTAAGGTCGCTCCCGCGGCAACTTCCCCAGTCGAAACAAGCAACCGCAACCGTAAATTAAGAGGCAAATATGTCAAAATATGACTCCCATCTCAGATGCTCCTTTTGCGGCAAGTCGCAAGAGTACGTCCGCAAGTTAATAGCTGGGCCCGGCGTATACATTTGCGATGAATGCGTGGAACTGTGCAATGAAATTTTAGAGGAGGAGTTCTTTGACTCCAGTAAAACAATTGGTCAACAGATTCCCCAATCAGAGGTGCGAGAGTCTCAGGGACAAGGAACCAGGCGTCCGGGTCGATCGAATAAATCGAAAATTGTTTTAGCTCAAATTCCGAAACCAACAGAGATTAAGCAGCATTTAGACAACCACGTTATCGGCCAGCATTCAGCAAAAAAAGTCCTTTCTGTAGCAGTTTATAACCACTACAAGCGCTTGAGCGTTGACCAAGCTAAAGATAGCGAGAAGTCTTCCCCTGATAGCGATGTAGAACTGCAAAAATCCAACATCCTGCTAGTAGGACCCACAGGTTGTGGCAAAACTTTGTTAGCGCAAAGTTTGGCGCAAATGCTCGAAGTTCCGTTTGCGGTAGCGGATGCGACGACACTGACAGAAGCTGGATATGTCGGCGACGATGTAGAAAATATCTTGCTGCGGCTGTTGCAAATGTCCGATTTTGATGTGGAAGCGGCGCAACGGGGCATTATTTATATTGATGAAATTGACAAGATTGCTCGCAAAAGCGAAAACACTTCGATCACGAGGGATGTATCGGGAGAAGGAGTGCAGCAAGCGCTGCTAAAAATGTTGGAAGGAACAGTGGTTAATGTTCCCCCGCAAGGCGGCCGCAAACATCCTTACCAAGATTTTATTCAAGTTGACACTAGCAAAATTCTATTTATTTGTGGCGGTGCTTTTGTCGGTTTGGAAAAAATAGTTGAACAACGTTTGGGTAAAAAATCCTTGGGCTTTATTCAGCCAACGGAAAGCGACAGCAACTCGACTTTGCCGGCGAAAGACAAGCGGGCTGCTGATATTTTGCAGCAGGTACAGCCGGACGATTTAGTCAAGTTTGGTTTGATTCCTGAGTTTGTCGGGCGGATTCCGGTGGTGACGGTGATTTCGCCGCTGGATGAAGCAGCTTTGATGCAGATATTGACCGAGCCCCGGAATGCGCTGGTGAAGCAGTATCAAAAGCTGTTGAAGATGGATAGCGTGGAATTGGAATTCCAGCCGGAAGCGCTACGGGCGATCGCCCAGGAGGCCTATCGTCGCAAAACTGGCGCCAGAGCTCTCCGCAGCATTTTAGAAGAGTTAATGCTCGATGTCATGTACGAGTTGCCTTCTCGCAAGGATGTGGCTAATTGTATGATTACTCCTGAAATGGTCGAGAAGCGATCGACTGCTGAATTGCTGTGGCATCCCGCATGGCACAAACAGCACGAAACTGCATAATTTATAATCTGTAGGGTGCTTGTGGCGCACCCTACAAGCTTGGCAAATTTACTTTATGACAGTTAAAAAAATGTCAGTCAATGTAGCTAAAGCCAGTAAAAAATCGAGATTGCCAGTATCCAGTTTGCTGCCGAGGATTGCAATTTACAGCGCGGTTGTGGCTGGCATCATGGCGTCATGGTACAATTTCCCACTCAATACGATCGTCCCGCCCCCGTCCCCGTCAAGGGGTAAGAATTTTTTTGAAGCCATACAATATATTTCAAGCATCAATAGAGCGCAGCAAGCTTACTATGCAGAATACGGTCAATTTAGCGATTCCATTGGAAAATTGAGTATTGGAATTAAAGAACAGACCAATAACTATTATTACACTCTCGTCTCATCAATGGGCCCGGTTCAAACTAGGCACAATCACCGCAAACCAGCACAATTTGAAAGCGCGATCGCGATTGCCCAACCTAATGATATGAGGAGCATGGAGAAATCCTACACTGGCGCAGTATTTGCTTTTAAAGAAAAGGGTAGCAATATTATAACAACTATTGCTGCAATTTGCGAGAGCGATCGAATTAATGCAAGTTATGCAGAAACTTGGAATCCGCCAACTTTTGACGGCAAAGAAATTCACTGCCAGCCCGGAACAACTATCTTAAGGTAAGACCTTGAAACTATTTTGCGCCACTCTTTCACCCTCTAAGTAAAATTCAAACTTCCAATTTCCCGGCTTGTCATCCTTTTGAAAAGTGTACCAACACCAAGTATTTAATCCATCCCCCGTCGTTCTTAAATAAGATTGACTTTGGGCTGCCAATAGTCCTTGAGGGTTGACAACCTTACAATAACTTCTATATTCTCCTTCTGGCAAGTTAGCAGCACTTACAGCAAAATAGACTTTTTTGTTTTTCTTCAAAGACCAAACATTCCTAAGTTTCGTTGATTCTAATTCGTCAGTTAACATTACTTGAGTCTTAGGGTTGAAATTTTCTAAGTTGATTACTCGTTGGAGATATACTGCTGTTTGAGGTTCGGGAGATTTCCTAAAAAGCGGAATAAAAATAGCCGAAATTGCTGTTAATACTCCGACTGATATCAATACCGGTTTTAAGTTGTTACGCTGCTGAACTACTTGGAGGGGAATCAAAGCATTTAAGGCCGCATCTGCGGAAGGATAACGGTGTTTAAAATTAGGTTCCACCATTTTTTGCAACCAGTCAAGAAATTCTGGAGTTAGCTGCGGCAACCGAGGTTTAAAATTAATCCGCCCCGTATCGTCCATCAAGCTGCCAATTTCAGTAGAATGGATGCCGATTAGCAAGCAAATTAGCGTTGCGCCGAGACTATATAAATCCGATGCAACAGTTAGCTGCCGATTGAACATTTGTTCTGGTGGCATAAAGCCCAAAGTGCCTTTAACAACGCTGCTGGCGGCCACTTCTCCCCCGCCGATTCTAGCAAATCCAAAATCGACAAAACTGACATTCAGGCGATCGTCCACCAAGATATTTTCCGGTTTTAAATCTCTGTGAATAACTGGAGGAACGCGGTTTTGCAAGTATTTGAGTATTTCTAAAACAGAGATAGCAATTTGCTTGGTTCGCTGCGGTGTTAGCTGGCACAAAATAGCGAGAGAATCGGAATTTTTGTATTCCTGAACCATGCAGAAACCCGATGCAGTTTGGAAGGAATCTAAATAGCGGGGAATATTGGGATGATCCAGTTCTCGCAAAATCTTAATTTCTTGTTCGCACGCTTGATATTGAGCCCAATTAGCGCCTGTTTGGGCAAATTGAAATTGTTTAACAGCGACGGAACGTTGGGTATTAATTTCGGTAGCGAGATAGGTAACTCTCCCGCCGGCGCGATTGTGTCCGAGTTGGCGAGTTACTTGATAACCGTAGTTAGAAAAGTCAGGAAAAGCGTCCATAAATTTGTCAGGTTTGTAGTAATGACTTCAGTATTTAAAATTTTTGAAAAATCCAAACAAAAGTTATTAGTAGGAACGGTTGATTATGGTTTAATCAAATATGGCTTGGATTTGCGGTAGGCAGCAATCATTCTGTTTCTTTTAAGAACAATCAAGTAAAGTAATGGAATAGCGGTGACGAGGAGAGGGGCAGTCGCACTTGCTGCTAAAACTAAAACTTTTAAGGGTTCGATCGATCCCATCTCATTTGCCACGCTTAAGTAGCGTTGAAATACGGCTCCTAAACTGATGTAAAATCCAGCGGTGAGAAATGCGATTGCTACAGCATCTTTCTTAAAAAAGCCTCTTTTTATCTGTTCGTAACTCCTGGCTTTAGCTAAGGTATAAACTACCTTAAAACAACCCAAATTAGTAACAAAGAGCACAAATGTCACTACTATACTCGTCGGTAAATAAAAGACACTCAAAAGTCCACAAGCTAGAAATGCCAGGATTGTCAAACTCCTACTCTTCTCAACACAACCTGAAGCACCAACTATAGCTGCAATCACCAAACAAAAAAGTAAAGCGATTTCTTGACCCGTACTATTACCAAAACTACTACCAATAACTGATAAAAAAGTAGTCGATGCCAGAAATATTGTTGTAATCCCTAAAGTGGCTCCTAAGACAGATTGAAACCCATTTGCAGTTTTATTTACTTTTGTATAGAGCGTCTTTTCTTTTTCTGTATAGAGCATCTTTTCTGCTGCTGCAAAACCCGAAAGTAGCACAGCTATTAACGTGAAAAACATCCCTCGATCCATCGGGTTGCTTAGCAGCCAACCGAGGCAGATAAACACAAACATAAAACTCCCTCTATCTTTAAACAAATATGGCATTTGCTTTGGTTCGGGAAGAGGAGCAGTTTTAACTTGAATCTCAATTTCATGGGTATTTGGATCGGAATTAACGTGGAGTATCATCTGGCGATGATAAGTTTTACTTGCTAGCAATTTGCTCGTATCTACCGTTATTTTGCACCTAACCTCATTGCCCTCAAATTTCTGCGGTTCAAAGGAGATGTAAGGGTGGTCGTAAGGAGTATGTGGCGGATCGTTCGGGTGCGGTGCAACTTCCCATCGACCGGCTAAAATTGTATCCGGAATAGGGTTGCTAACGGTAACGATTTGTGTTACTTTCTCTCCATATTCTGTGGCGATGAATTGAATGCGATCGCGCTCAATTCTCACTTTCGGCAAGCTGCTGACATCCAAAGATTCTAGCGCAGTTAAAGCATCTGCCGCCGATGGATATCTGTCTTGCAATCTCGGCGCTACCATCCTCTCCAGCCAATTCATCCAACCCTGCTGCAATGGTGGCACTAAATGCCGGAAATGAATGCCATAATTGGCATCAACTAAATTACCGACATCCGCAGATTTCGTACCACTTAACAAGCAAATTAGCGTTATCCCCAAGCCGTAAAGATCGGAGGCTTTTGTTAATTTCCTGTTAAACATTTGCTCCGGCGGCATGAATCCCATCGTACCTTTGACAACGCTGCTAGCCGCGATATTTCCACCTCCTAGCCGAGCAAAACCGAAGTCTACTAAATAAACATTGAGTTCGTCATCTATTAACAAGTTTTCTGGTTTAATGTCGCGGTGAATTATCGGCGGGTTCTGAGCTTGCAGGTCAACTAAAATCTCTAAAGTTTCGATCGCAACTTCTTTTATATCCGGCGGCGAAAAACTCCGCGCTACAGCAGATTCGGCATTTTTGTATTCCTGCACCATGCAGAAACCGCTGTCAGTTTGAAAAGAATCCAAATAGCGGGGAATGCCCGGGAAATCCAGTTTTTGCAAAACTTTAATTTCTTGTTCGTAAGCTTCGTATTCTGTCCAGCTAGCACCTAATTGGGCAAATTGAAATTGCTTAATTACAACTAATTTTTGAGTATTCGTATTTTTCGCTAAGTATGTAACTCGGCCGCCGAGACTGTTGTGTCCGAGTTCTTTTTCAATCTGATAGCCGTGAGTGGAAAAATCGGGGAAGGCGTTCATATAGTTTGTAGTAATGTTCTTGTGGGATGGGCTTCTAGCCCGTCATTAACCAGCAAGATGCCTGTTCCACAAACAGTGAATTTTTTGGGCAGGGGTTTCTATCCTGTCAGCAACAGGCAAGATGCCTGTTCCACAAAGAGTTATTTTTTTTGATGGGCTTCTATCCTGTCAGCAACAGGCAAGATGCCTGTTCCACAAAGAGTTATTTTTTTTGATGGATCGACATGACCAACATAACTTTTTTCCAAAAAGGCGGCAAGTGCGGTATGATGTGATTTCGCGATCGGTTCTAGCGGGGAGCAGCCGTTAGAGGAAACGGGGAAAGTTCGGTGCAAGTCCGGCGCTGTCCCGCAACTGTAATGAAACCCTTGTGGTTTCTCAAGTCAGAATGCCCGCCGATATCTAACTCACTTTTGAACGCATCTGCGAGGTACGGATGATGGATGGAATTAACACGGCTGTACGCACAAAGCACAATCTATTTGTTTGCACTGCTTGCGCTAGTGTTTGGAAAAACGGCAAGCGCGAAGGTAAAAGCGGCGGTCAACAATTTATGGAAAATTTGTCGCAACTCGCTAAAGATTGGGAGTTTTATGATAAGTTTGAGATTCAAGAGGTTGAGTGCATGAGTGCTTGCAGTCACTCTTGTGCGGTGTCTTTTGCTGCTGTTGGAAAGTACACTTATCTGTTTGGCGATTTACCAGCAAATGAGTCGGAAAGCGTCGAGGCGGTACTCGAATGCGCGGGTCAATACTATGCTAAACCGGACGGTTTGTTGCCTTGGTCGGAGCGTCCTCAAGCTCTGAAAAAAGGCGTTTTAGCAAAGATTCCACCGCTGGCAAATTAGAGCCTTTCTCGTTACCATGCTCTGCCCATTGGTGACTACTTAACGTCAAACCGATCGTCTCTCTTGTTTTTATCGAAATCTAGATCCCCCCTAACCCCCCTTAATAAGGGGGGGACAAGAAATATTCTCAAAGTCCCCCTTCTTAAGGGGGATTTAGGGGGATCTAGACTTCGCTTAAAAGCGACTTTTATTGTAGATTTCAGTCTTAAGTTGTCACCTACGATCTCGGTCTGGTAACACATATGCAGAGGCTCTGCCTCGTATTAAAAGCGCTCCTTTATTCCAGCGAGGCAGAGCCTCTAGATCAGTATTCCCAGGCAGAGCTTGGTCACGAGATATTTTATCACCAAATAAGCACAAAATTATCAATGCACAAAATTCCTGTTACTGTCATCACTGGTTTTCTTGGTAGCGGCAAAACTACCTTAATTCGCCACTTATTGCAAAATAATCAAGGTCGCCGCATTGCTGTTCTGGTTAACGAATTTGGCGAAATCGGAATTGACGGAGAACTGCTGCGCGATTGCCAAGTTTGCGACGAAGAAGAAAATGTTAGCAGCAATATTGTTGAACTAACAAATGGTTGTCTTTGCTGCACTGTTCAAGAGGAATTCTTGCCGACTATGCAGGAATTGTTGAAGCGCAGAGAACAAATTGATTGTATTTTAATTGAGACTTCTGGCCTCGCACTTCCTAAACCTTTAATTCAAGCTTTTCGCTGGCCGGAAATTCGCACGGGTGCTACAGTAGACGGTGTTGTTGCTGTTGTCGATTGCGAAGCTATTGCTAGCGGTTCTTTTGTCGGTGATATCGATGCTTTGATGGCACAGCGACAGGCTGATGATAGTTTAGATCACGAAACTCCGATCGAGGAATTGTTTGAAGACCAGTTAGCCTGTGCCGATATGGTACTTTTAACGAAGGTCGATCGCGTAGATGCGGAAACTCACAAGAAAGTCCAAAGCTGGTTGCAGCAAGAGTTGCGTCCGAGTGTGAAAATTGTGCCCTGCAAAGGTGGCGAAATTAACCCTGATGTGCTAATGGGATTTAATGCGGCGGTTGAGGATGATTTGGAGTCTCGTCCGAGTCACCACGACACTGAGGAGGAACACGAGCACGATGATGATATTAACTCGACTTACTTTATTGCCGATCGCGAATTTGAACCTGAAGCTTTGGTGAAAAAACTGCAATCCTTGATGCAGCAGGAGGAAATTTATCGGATTAAAGGGTTTGTGGCGGTTCCCAAGAAACCGATGAGGATGGTGTTACAAGGTGTGGGCTCGCGGATAGAATATTTTTACGATCGCCCTTGGCAACCTTCCGAACTCCGCCAAACCAAATTAGTGCTGATCGGTCGAGAGTTAGATCGCGATCGAATTGCAACTATGATTAACAATTAAGTTTCATCTGAGAGGGGCGGGTTTATCGATATTTTGAATTGCAGCAAATATTATTGGTAAAACTCACTCCTCCAAGCTCTCACGAACAATTTATTAACATTATTTAATATTGTGGTCACTGCCAGCAAGTCTGGTATAGAATAGTGATAATGGTTATCATTGTACAATAATCGAGGTCAAGTATGGTGAGTGCTGGGGCGATCGAATCAGTTCCTGTTACTGTTCTCACAGGCTATCTGGGTGCAGGCAAAACTACGCTACTGAACCGCATTTTAACACAGGAACATGGCAAAAAAGTTGCAGTCATCGTCAACGAATTTGGCGAAGTAGGCATCGACAACCAACTGATAATTGATGCCGACGAAGAAATTTTTGAGATGAACAACGGCTGCATTTGCTGTACAGTCCGAGGTGATTTAATTCGGATTATCGGTAACTTAATGAAGCGCCGCGACAAATTCGATCACATAGTCATCGAAACCACAGGTTTAGCCGACCCCGCACCCGTAATTCAAACATTTTTTGTAGACGAAGATATGCGGGAAAAATTGCTGCTAGACGCAGTTGTCACCGTAGTGGATGCCAAGCACATCTGGCAGCACTGGGATGCAGACGAAGCTCAAGAACAAATTGCCTTCGCTGATGTAGTTTTACTCAACAAAACAGATTTAGTGACTGACGAAGAATTGGTTGAATTAGAAAAGCGAATTCGCGCCATGAATGCAATGGCAAAAATTCACCGAACCCGCAATGCTGAATTACAAATGGATGCTTTGTTGGGCGTTAAAGCATTTGATTTGAACCGCGCATTAGAAATCGAACCCGACTTTTTGGGCGAGCACACTCACGAACACGACGAAACAGTTACCTCCGTAGCAATAGTAGAATCCGGCGCTATTGACCGCAACAAATTCAGCGATTGGATGGAGGAATTGTTGCGGACTCAAGGGCCAAATATCTTTCGGACAAAAGGAATTTTGAATGTCGCCGGAGACAACCAGCGATTTGTTTTCCAAGGAGTACACATGGTGTTCGATGGCCGGCCGGATAGGCCTTGGAAAGCCACCGAAACTCCGAAAAATGAACTCGTATTCATCGGCCGTAACTTAAACGAAAATCAATTGCGAGAGGATTTCCGTCGGTGTCTAGTTTAAAAAGTAGCGAACAAACCCTGGAATTTCACGCCAAAGCAATGCTGTCTGACTACGTAACTGCTGTTACTTGGTCGCCGGATGGTACAAGTTTAGCAGTCTGTTCTGCTGCGGGGGAAGTGATGCTGGCGGAAGTAGGGGAAGTTAATGAATTGTCCTTGCAAACACTACAAAGTGCCACGGGTAAGTCAGCCGATTGTTTTTCTTTTTCCCGCGACAGTCAATTCCTAGCTGCTGGCGGACAAGATGGAAAAGTGCGAATTTGGCGCGTTAATTCTGGGGAATTAATTGCTGATTTGGATAACCAGCGTGTCTGGGTTGATAAGTTAGCTTGGAGTCCCAACTGCAACCAGTTAGCTTTCAGTATGGGCCGCTACGTTCAAGTCTGGAATGCTGAGGATAATGTTGTTGAAGTAACGCTGAATTTCGAGTCATCATCTATCCTCGATTTAGCATGGCATCCGATGGTTCAATATCTGGCAGTTAGCGGCTATCAAGGCGTCAAAGTTTGGCATGGCGAAGACTGGGACGAAGACCCGGAAATTTTATCAGTACCCTCTGCAACCGGTGCAATTGCTTGGTCGCCACAAGGAGAATATTTAGCTTGTGGCAATATGGACAATACTCTCATTGTTAATGAATGGGGAAATTTTGAACCGTGGGTAATGCAGGGTTTTCCGGGGAAAGTTCGGGAGTTAGCTTGGTCGGATAAAACTAATTCTTTGGGTGCACCTTTGTTAGCTGCTTCGAGCTCTCAAGGCATTTCCGTCTGGGAAAGAGACGCTGATGAAAGTGTTGGTTGGGATTCTTGGGCGTTAGAGGTGCATGAAAATGTGGTAAATGCGATCGCCTTTCAACCTAGCACATTTTTATTAGCTTCCGCCGCCGCAGATGGTCAAGTTTGTTTGTGGGGGGAAGCAGAACAATTGCTGCAAATTCTAGAAGGTGCAGAGGGCGGTTTTTCCTGTCTCGCATGGCATCCCGAAGGTCAGTTTCTCGCCGCTGGCGGATGCGGTGGCGAATTGCTGGTTTGGTCAAAGTCTATGCGCGGCCAAGGCTTCGGGCGGCGCTAAGTTGGCATAACGGGCGCACCAGTTTGACCAAAACATAAAAATTGAAAACTTGGTCTTGACAAAATGCTAGATTACAATACCATTTTAGTGGCTGAACTATCCTCCAAGGCGATCAACAATTATGACCCAACAGCAATTTCTCGAACAACTCAACACTATTCTCGACCAAAACCACTTGCTGAAACACCCGTTCTACCAAATGTGGAACGAAGGTAAACTCGACCTCGCAATGCTGCAAGAGTACGCCAAAGAATATTATCTGCAAGTCCACAACTTCCCCACCTACGTCAGCGCTACGCACGCCGCCTGTGACGACATCAAAATTCGTCAGATGCTCCTCGAAAACCTGATAGAAGAAGAGAGAGGCGCTGCTAATCACCCTGAACTGTGGCTGCGCTTTGCCGAAGGTTTGGGTTTAGACAGAAATGCTGTTATCGATCACGAACACTTAGAAAAAACCAGCGAATCCGTTCGCATTCTCAAAGACTTAGCGCGCAGCGAATCGCCTGTCACAGGTTTAGCAGCCCTTTACGCTTACGAAGCGCAAATCCCCGAAGTTTCTACAACCAAAATCGCTGGTTTGAAGGAATTTTACGGCATCGATTCCGAATCTGCTTTGTCTTTCTTTAAAGTCCACGAAAAAGCCGACGAGTTCCACTCGGAAGCTACCCGCGAAGCGCTGTTAGAACTTTGCCAAACTGAAGAAGCAAAACAGGAAGCGCTGTTAGCAACTGAGAAAGCAACTTTTGCTATCAACTTACTGCTTGACGGCGTTTATGAAACCTATTGTCAAGCTAAGTAATCAGGCGTAAAAAACGCATAATTTGTAGCGGCGGGTGAGTGCCATTGCTGTCAACAAGCGCGTCAAACTTAGTACCAAGTCTAACGTCGTACCAAGTCTGCTGTTTGACTACTAGGCCCAGATCCCCCCCTAGCCCCCCTTCTTAAGGGGGGAACCGGAAAGGCTCTAAGTCCCCTTCGATTCGGGAAGAACCGCAAAGGATCAAAGTCCCCCTTTTTAAAGGGGATTTAGCGGGATAGAGACTCAGCTAAAAGCGATATTTATCAAGAGT
The DNA here is from genome assembly GCF_036701705.1 of Microcoleus sp. w1-18aA5. Taxonomy (NCBI): domain Bacteria; kingdom Bacillati; phylum Cyanobacteriota; class Cyanophyceae; order Oscillatoriales; family Microcoleaceae; genus Microcoleus; species Microcoleus sp. w1-18aA5. The sequence goes on from NZ_JAUPTE010000021.1 coordinate 60,917, forward strand.
TTTACACTTAATCGAATTATCCTGCTCTCTTTCTTGTCAAAATTCCTTGACTGGGACTGAATAGCAAAGCCCCTAAAAATAACCCAAAAATAACTAATACAATTGCCGCCCCAGACGGCATATTAAAATAATAGCTGAGATACATACCAGTCACGCTAGCTATAATCCCAATAATTGCTCCTAATCCCATCATTAAATGTAGCTCTTTTACCAACAAATACGCCGTAATTCCCGGTCCGATTAATAGCGAAATTACTAACAGCGCCCCCACAGTTTGCAAACTCGCAACAATCGTCAGCGTAATCGCCGAAATCATCCCCAAATAAATCCAGTTTACAGGTAAACCGGACGCTTGCGCCCCCAGAGGGTCAAAAGTATAGAATAGCAGTTCTTTGTAAAAGATTTTAACCGTCGCCAAAATTATCAAAGTTATCACCACAGTCTGCTGCACGTCCGTCGGTGCAACTGACAAGATATTCCCGAACAGAAACCCGTCTAAGTCTAATTTTGTTGTCCGCAATAAGCTAATCAAGGTGACGCTAATGGCTAAAAATGTAGATAAAATTAATGCCATGACTGCATCAATTTTTAGGCGCGATTGCGATTGAATCCACGCCATAATTACCGCGCTGATAATTCCCGATATAAAGGCGCCGATCGAAATATTGAAACCTAAAGAAAAAGCCACTGGCAATCCTGCTAATACTGAATGGGCTATCATGTCAACCATCATTCCCATTTGCTGTACAATTAAGTAGGAGCCGACAACGGCGCAGAGAATTCCTAGCAAAACGCCGACGGCGATCGCATTTCGCATGAACTCGAATTTTAGCGGCTCAATTAGTAGGTTTAACATTGAATTACGTCAATAATAGGATTTTTTCAACCACCTTCAATTGCACAGGCGTCCCGCCCGTGCCACTATCAATTGCACAGGCGTCCCGCCCGTGCCACTATCAATTTTAAAGATAAATCTTTTTTGGCTTACGCTGAAACTAAACTTAAATCGTATCCATAGGCTTTTTGAATATTGGCTGCGGTGAGCACTTCCCGGCAGGTACCACTTGCAATTAACTGCTTATTTAGCAATAATAAATTGTCGTACTGTTTTAAAGTTTCGCCTAAATCGTGGCTGATTACTAGCAATGTTTTATTTTCGGCCTTGAGCTCTGCAAAAATATTGAAAATAATTTCTTCAGTTGCTTTGTCGATCGCGTTAAAAGGTTCGTCGAAAAAAAATAAATCGGCTTGTTGGGCGATCGACCTTGCTAAGAAAATCCGCTGCTGCTGTCCGCCAGACAGTTCGCCAATTTGCCGATCGCGCAAATCCCACATTCCCACCCGCAGCAAAGCAGCTTTCACCAATTCTTGCGACTGCTTCGAGGGACTGCGAAACCAACCAGTCTGGACGGTTCGTGCCATCATTACCGCATTCCACACCGTAATCGGATAATCCCAGTCAATTTGCGATCGCTGCGGCACATAAGCCACCCGCGACAACTGTTCCTTCAGCAGCCGCCCCTGATATTTGACCAAACCGCGACAGGTGGGTATCAATCCCAGCATCGCTTTCACCATCGTGCTTTTCCCCGCGCCGTTGGGGCCGAACACACCGGTTAATTGTCCGGGATCTAACTGGAAATTCACGCTGTTGAGGGCAGAGATTCCTCGATAATTAACAGCTAAGTCTTGCACTTCTAACATAATTCAAAATTTTGAGAACGATTCTTGTTCGTAGCTACTACAATAGGATAACTCGAAAAAGCAATAATGATTATCGTTCCAAAGGTGAAAATGTTAAAGAACTGGGCTGGAAAAAGTGGCAGATTGTGCGGTGCGGCTGTTTTGGCAATTGGCTGCGGGCTGGTTGGGTGCACTGGAGGACAGAACGCCAGCAATGGAGTGCCAGAGAGTCCGGCCGCGACTCAAACTCAAGCCAGTCCCGCCGCCAACTTGCCCAAAGTCGTGGCTACGACTGGCGTTATCTGCAACCTAACTAAAGAAATCGCTCAAAGTTCGATCGACACTACCTGTCTAATCAAGCCGGGAGACGACCCCCACGCCTATCAAACCAAACCGGAAGACCGCAAAGCGATTGAAACAGCAAATCTGATTTTATACGGCGGCTACAACCACGAACCCAGCATCATTAAGTTAATTCAATCCAGCAGTAATTCCGCGCCCAAAATCGCCGTCCACGAACTCGCCGTTCCCAAACCGCTGATGGGCAAAGACGAGCACGAACACGGCGAAGAGAAAGGGGAAAACCAATCTCATGCAGAAGGCGAAAAAGTCCCTGATCCTCACGTTTGGCATAACCCTCAAAATGGCATCCGTATGGTAGAAACAATTCGCGATGAATTGATCAAAGTTTCCCCCAACAATGCTCAAATTTATACAAAAAATGCAGTCAGCTTAACAGATGAGTTGCAAAAAATAGATACTTGGATTAAAGCTCAAATTGCGACTATTCCAGCCCAAAAACGCAAGTTAGTAACAACTCACGATGCTCTGAGTTACTATGCCGATGCTTACGGTTTAGAGATGGCTGGAGCTTTGCAGGGTGTGACGACAGAGGAACAGCCCACCGCCGCAAGAATTGCCGAATTGTCCTCAGAAATTAAGACCGCAGGAGTGCCGACAATTTTTGCCGAAACTACAACTAATCCGAAGTTGATGGAGACTGTGGCGAGGGAGGCAAATGTCAAAATTTGGGACAAAGAACTTTACAGCGACGAGTTGGGCGGCCCGGGCACCGGTGCTGATACATATCAGGGAATGCTGAAAACTAATACTTGCGCGATTATTTCTGGCCTCGGCGGTAATTGTACTTCCTTTGCCGGAGAAACTGCACCAACTCCCAAACCATAGAATTTTCTAAAGTTCGCCTACTACCAAGCACCTTACATTTAATGGGTACGCAGCAAAATGCAGCGCTCGCAATCGCAGGGGTTTTCGATTGCCAACGCTGCGTTGGCTGCGATGACTTTAAGGTGAATTTTGCTCCTCGGTACTGGGGGGTTTTTGACCAATTCCCAATTGCTTCTTAGAGGATTTTAAGTCTTTCCAAAGCATCTTAATATCTTTATAGGCTTTCTCAGCACTAATTTTCCCCCCTGTTTCCAGCGAGCAAATATAAGTTATTTTTTGAGCAAACTCCTGCAAGTTGGCATTAAACGCCAAGTTTTCTGGCGTGAAATCACCGTAGTAGCGATTGCGAGGATGTAAAAAATCTTCCCGCTCTTTCATTGCCCCCTCCTAATTAAACTTTTGGTATTCAACTTGTGGTTCGGTCTCTGCTGTTAATAGCACTATTTGTACTCAGTATCGCGGCGCTAACTTGCTTCTATTGTATTGCGTAAGTAGCAATTGTGCTTTTTCGCTCTGTATTTAGTCTATTAATACAGTCTTAACCTTAAGTTAGCTTTATTTTAACTTTTCTTTAACCTAAAAGCAAAAAAAATGGGAAATGCGCGGTTCGCATCTCCCTAAAGATAGATTTGGCAGTTGGTAATTAACCTTTTGTGAAGCCGAATATTTATTTGTGGCACTCGCAGCCGGTGTGGCCACAGCCTTGGCCGTTGGGGTGTCCGTCAGCGCAAGCACTGGAACAGTATGTTTTGCCGTCTTTTTCAATGGCTTCGCTGGGGCTGACAACGCACGAGCATGAAGGACAGGCACATTTTGTTTGGGTGGCAGTAGTCATTTTACATTCTCCTGGTGGGGTTGTTTGTCTATACTAATATATGAACACATATTCAGATATAAGTCAAGGGAGTGTAAAAGTTTTGTTACAAAAGCTTTGCCGATCGCACTAAAATGAAAATGAGAATTAAAATTAGCCGGGAAAAGATGTCACCCAACTCTGCTGTTAATGGAGCGATAAGTCAGCCTCACCAAGAAAACGATACACCAATGTGCGATCGACCGCACCTAGTTGACAGTGTACGGGCCGGGGACATCCAAACACAAGTTCTCAACACCGCAAAAGCGCAGCGGATGGCTGAGTTTTTCAGTCTTTTGGGAGATGCGAATCGCCTGCGGCTGCTGTCGGTTTTGGCAAAACAAGAACTGTGCGTGTGTGACTTAGCTGCAGCGTTGAGTATGAGTGAGTCAGCAGTATCGCATCAGTTGCGGGCATTGCGGGCGATGCGGTTGGTAAGTTACCGCAAGGTTGGGAGACAAGTTTTTTATAGTTTACTCGATCGCCACGTTTTTGAACTTTACCAAGCCGTCGCCGACCACTTAGACGAAGCAGATTAAGCTTTTGGGCATTGGGCATTGGTAATGGATTTAAAATTCTCTAGGGGCGGCTTTTACCAATTATTTTGGTTTAAGACCACTAATCTCGTAAATCCGCCCCCACCCAACTAGATATTAATCTTGGACGGTGTGGCCTGTAGCAACAACCGCCTGTTTAATTGACTCTTCCGAAGCTTGAGCTTCTACTGTAACAGTCTTAGCTGCGACATCCACATTGACAGTAGCATCGGATTCAACAGTTTTGATGGCTTTGGTAATTGTATCACCGCAGCCAGAGCAGACGATCGAGGGAACGTTAAGTAGTATTGCCATAATTAAGCAAATTTTCGTAGATGACAGTATTATTTTTTATTTTAATCTAAATTCGTGAAACACGCGCTTTCCCCGATTTCGGCAGGGGTTTAAACCCCTGCCTCAAAGCTCAATTCGGTTAAAACCGACTGTAGAGTTTGACGTTAAAAGTTATAGATTATTTCCCACTAATATCACTTCAAACTTAATACCTGTGAATGCACATTAATTTCGGGTATGCACCGGCCAACGGCGGCGGCTACAGGGCGCAAACTCGCAACTAAATCTACCATATCTGGTAAAGAAAGAGCTTGCCGCGCATCAGAAACCGATTTTTCCGGTTGCGGGTGACACTCGATAATTAATCCGTCTGCACCGCAAGCAACCGCTGCTTTGGCTAGTGGTGCGACTAATTCTCGCTTGCCGACGGCGTGAGAAGGGTCTACAATTACTGGCAAATGAGTTAACTGTTTCAGCGCTGCGACTGCACCCAAATCTAATACATTCCGGGTGTAATTGTCGAAGCTGCGGATGCCTCTTTCGCAGAGAACTACATGAGGATTTCCGTGACTGAGAATGTATTCGGCGGCCATCACAAATTCTTCGATTGTGGCTGACAAACCGCGTTTTAGCAGGACTGGTTTTCCGGCTTGACCGATCGCCTTTAGTAACTCGAAGTTTTGCATATTCCGACTGCCTAATTGCAGCATATCAGCATAGGTGACAACTGGCTCGATTTGGGCGATCGACATTACCTCTGTCACCACGGGCAAACCGTAGCGCCGGCTGACATCAGCTAAAATTTCCAGTCCCTCAATTCCCATCCCTTGGAAAGCATAGGGAGAAGTGCGGGGTTTGTAGACTCCGCCTCGCAAAGCTTGCACGGATGCGGCGGATAGTTGGCGGGCGACTGTTTCCATTTGTGCGGAACTTTCTACGGTACAGGGGCCACCGATGATTAATAATTCTGTGCCCCCGACTGAGACAGTTTCTGAGATTTTGACAATTGTTTGGTGTTCGGGATGAGATTTAGTGACGAGTTTGGCTTCTAACATGAGGGTATTTTCCAGGAAAATTAAGTGGGTGGTTGACAACAAAAAACCCGGAACTTTTAAGAGTTCCGGGTTCGTGCGAAAAGACAGCGCGACAATTTACCCAGAACTCTTGTTGGGCCAAAAATAAAAGCTGTTGTACCAGTTACTGAATAATGTCATTGCTGTTTTCGCTTGTACTCGATTGGTTGTTGGGAAAAAAACTAGAAAAAACAAAACCGCAGGTGTTAATCTGCGGTTCGCCCGGATGTTCACAGTGAATTACCAATTCACTCCGGGCGAACTTGGCTGTACCAAAAATAAAAATAGCTGTTGGCTGTGAACATAGCTAAAGTGCTGCGATTTGTGGATTAAACACCATACTATTCGACAAGCTAGCACAGGGAGACTGGGATGTCAAGTTATTTTTGGCAAAAGATTTGTAGATGCCGCGGCGGTTGGAAACCGCGGCTACAAAGACGAAACCTGCCTCCGCAGGTTGGGACATTCACATTTACCAGTCCACGTAGGTGGACTTTGTTTGTGTAGTAACGGTTTCTAACCGCCGAAAATTAATGTCGAAGATTAACTACTTATGGTTGAATGAAAATACCGATCGCATTATGAACTCTCGCAGCAGTTGACGGAGGTCGATCGAGCAAACTACCTCCCAAATACAAACCCGTCGAACTTCCCCCATCCAAATTTAAAGCATCCACAGCACCCATTTGCTGCAAAATCTGCGCCAGTTCTGCGAAATTTGGCCCCGCCCCGCCCGCGCGATTGTGCACCGCTACAATCAGCAAATTCCCCGCAGCATTTCGCCCGATCGCACTTCTAATTGCTGTCTGTCTAACAAACGCATCGCTAAACCCTTCCGCCCTAGCATCCAGCACAACTTGACTGTTTTGTACCAACACCGGCCCGCCGCCGATAATGTAAGGAAAACGGTTGAAATCAGCAGGAAAAGTGTTAGTTTCCAAACGCAATAAAGTGCCGATAGAGAGTTCAGATGCCGGGAACAAATCGGCACGCAAAACCAAAATATAACCGTTAGCTGGAATGGAAAAAGTTGTTGTTCCCACCGCACCTCCGGGGGATTGGCTGACAACTCTATCGCCCGCAACTGTCACAACTATTTCATTGCCAGACAACGGAGTATAAGTTGTGCCCCAATCAGAATTGTAGCGACCGATTCCCGGTTGTACGTAGGCACTATTGAGGTGAGAAACAGGCAAAAATTGATTGGCCGTAGTGATCACAGTTTCTTGCAGAGTTAAACGATCGATCGCAAATTCTCCCCGATCATTCCAGGCGATCGCCCCCCGGTTCAAAATCGGCCCGGAAAGCCATTTATTGTCCCGCCGAATTGCCCCTAAAGCTAAGCGATTAATTCGATTGAAAAAACCTGCATTAATTGCCGCAGCCGCACCCGACGCTTCTGCTGTTTGCAATAAAGGTGCAGTGCCTTGATCAGCAGGCGGATTGCTGAGAATTGGTCGAATTTTTACACCAGCTTGACGGGGATTAACTTCTAACCAAACTACCGGAAAACGAGCATTACCTAAATTTTGATACTGCTGTCGCCACTGCACACCGGGCGCCCAAACAATGTTTTTTTCTAGTAACGAATCTGGCCGAATATCGATTACTAATCGATTGGGATTTCCCAGACTGAAAACTTGCGGCCGCCAACCTAAAGGAATCGTGACTTTGACTTTGGTTTGAACGCCGTCAGGTTCGACTTTTAGTGATAGCAATTGTTTGCTGGTTGAGAAAGTCTGCTGAATTATGGCGGGTGCGGCTTTGGCATCGATCGCGATCGACCATTCTTGACCGGCGATCGGCGCTGCGGGCGTTATTGGCAGCGGGAGAGCGGGTTTGGTCGGGTCGTCTGGTGTTTCGAGGTTTGGCGCTGTGCGGAGGTTTGGCAGTGGGATAGCGGGCTTTGTGGGGTCGTCCGGGGGGTTGGGTGTGGGTGTCGGCGACGGGATTGGTTTATTGACAAAGTTGATTTGCCAGGGGGCGGGTCGATCGAGATCTACTACAATGCGATCGCCCGATTCTATTTCTGCTTGCCGAATTCCGGTAACACTTGCACTTTGAGAAGTAATTTTTAGAATATTCCCATCAGCAGATATCTCCCAGCCCGCAAGTCTAGCAAAATCGGTAACATCTAAGTAACGATACGGGCCTGTTGCCCGCGCTGCTAAGCTTTGAGCGCCGGTTAAAGATACCGAAAACCACTGCACCGGTTGTTTGGCACTGTCGGCGCTGCTAAGCAAATCCACTCCCGCACTTTGCATCAATCCAACATCAGCAATCCAAGTTCGGAAATTCCCAGAAGTGCTGTTTGCCGGCTGCTGAGTCCAAGTTAGGGGGAGAATGCGGCCGTTTAGAGACACTTGGCTGCCTTGTCTAATTATCGAAGATGGCGGTACAGATTGAGCCAAAAACTTATAGTCCGACAGGGGTTTCCACCCCTGTCTCATAACTGAAGTTCTCTCAAGAGAACTATCGGTGAATATTTCAGTCGGTTTTAACCGACTTTCGCTATCAGCCAGGGAATTCATTCCCTGGCGGGCTCTCGAAGCATAATAAATCAACCCAGCCCTCTCCCCCTCTTGTGCTCTGGCGGGTTGATTCCACACTAAAGACGGGACGATCGCCAGTACGGGTAAAATCGAGACTGACAATATTAGACGCCAATAGAAAAAATTACGTTTCACAGCTTACAACTCACAATTTCACTTCTAAACGCATGGGGATTTAGAAACCCGGAAGATCCGTATGTTTCTTCTTACTAAATCCGATATTTTTAGCCGATCGCACTAATTGCCCTCAAGCCCTACTACAAAAGGCTCACCCCGGAATAGAAATCACCAGCTCCGAACCCTCCCCCAAAGAAGAATTCACCAGTAACGTACCTCCATGTTTTTCTACAACAATTTGATGGGCTATCGACAATCCTAATCCAGTTCCTTGACCCACAGCCTTGGTTGTAAATAAGTGGTTAAAGATGTTTTCCTTGACTTCGGGCGACATCCCCACTCCATTATCTTTAATGCGAATCACAACCTGATTATTGTCTTCGCTCAGAGCTGTTTGAACTGTGATTTGATTAGGTAGGGTTTTAATTTCACTAAAACTCCGCCCCTTATTGGACTCCTCCAGAGCGTCAATAGCATTAGCCAGCACATTCATAAATACCTGGTTTAACTGTCCCGGAAAGCATTTCACTAGGGGCAAGTTACCATACTCTCTCACAATTTCAATGGCAGGGCGAAACTCGCTGGCTTTTAAACGGTGCTTGAGAATTAGCAGAGTGCTCTCCAGTCCATCGTGAATATTGAAAGCAACTGGTCGATCGCTATCTGCCCTGGAAAACGTTCTCAAACTCGTACTGATATTGCGGATGCGATCGACTCCTTCCTGCATCGAACCAATCAATTTGGGCAAATCTTCTCGCAAATACTCCAAGTCGATATCCTCTATTTCTGCTTCAATTTCCACTCCCGGATTGGGAAATTTTTCTTGATACAAATCAATCAAATTGAATAAATCCCCCACGTATTCTTGAGCGGGTTGCAAATTGCCTGCTATAAAGCCTACGGGATTGTTAATTTCGTGGGCTACACCTGCGACTAAATTTCCCAGAGCCGACATTTTTTCACCCTGCACCAATTGCAGTTGCATCTGTTTGAGATCCTGGATAGACTGCTCCAGTTTTTGAGCATAATCCTGAGATTGTTGATAAAGCTGTTGAGATTGCTGATACAAGCGGGCGTTCTCCAGCGAGATGGCAGCTTGGGAGCAGAGGATGTTGAGGAGGGCCACGCGATCGTGAGTGAATGCCCCTGTCGTCAGATTATTTTCCAAATACAGAATTGCCATCATTTTGCCTTGATGGATAATCGGACTACAGAGGATGCTCTTAGGTTGCTGCTGCTGTATATACGGGTCAGAAGTAAATATTAATTCAGTTTTGACATCATCGAAAACTAGGGTTTTCTTGGTGCGTTTGACGTAATTAATCACAGTCTGGGGAATAGATTCGCTCTTCTCGATCCCAATAGTTTCTTGCAGAAGACAGCCTTGGCGATCGCTACAGTGGACGGCGATTGTCCAGTTGTCCTCTTCTTTCAAAATTAATACTCCTGTTTGAGCGCCTGCATTCTGAATCGCTACTTCCATAAGGGTAGTGAGCAATTGTTCCAGCTTAATTTCGCTAGACAGAGCTTGATAAGCTTTGATAACAGTTGGTAAATCTATTACTGCGGTGCTCGTACTTCCAGCAATTGTTTGGCGATGACTAGAAATCAATGAAGTCTCATGGGAGGTAGTAGCTTCCTCGAATGAACGAGCATTTTCCTGTTTGAAGATAGGAGCGAGAAGTTCGGGATAGCGTTGCTCTAGATCGTCGATTTTTGCTTTCGCTCCCCAACGAGCATAAGCATAGTAAGCATCTATTAGATATACCTGACCAACTTTTTCTTTCCCCCATGCCAGGTAGAATTTAGCAGCCAATTCATGCGCCAGAGCCTCTTCGTTGAGATAATCGTTTTCTTTAGCAAGAAAAATGGCGCGATCGTAACTCTCCATCGCCTGCACATATTCACCCAGCACTCGGAACCGTTCGGCTTCCACTAGATAACATTTGTGCGAGAAATTCATGGGAGCGTGATGTGCCCATTTATGAAGGGTTTCCTGGTTGCTTCTCACTTTTTGCAGATGTTCTTCTTTCTCTTCCGATGAACCCCCATCCCTACACACTCCCAGCCGTGCTAGAGAGTCATAAAAGTAGAACATCGGCACATTGAGCATACCCGTCACCGCGTCTAAATACTGTTCGGCTTGCCGAGCATTTTCTAAAGCTTGCTCGGTTTCTCCAAACAGGTAACACACAAGCAGTTTATGGAAATAAAAATAGTGGAGTCCGTTGCGATCGTTTGCTTGGATGTGAAATGGGAGCATTGTTTGTTCATTGTAGGCATCTCCCACAAATTGACAGGGATTTTCCGATCGCCCCAGCAGATTTAATAAAGCCTGATGAACGATTTGAGTATAATTTAACGCTGCTTCTTGTTTAAATTGAACCAGCGCATTGCAGTAGGTCGCTACCTCCTCTTCGAGCCCCGCAATGTCCCGACCGATTAAATATGAATATTGAGAAATTTCTTTGGCTGAATATCCTAATTCTAGCTCTCCTGTTTCCAGTCCTCTGGCGTAACCCTCTTTTAAAAGAGGGATGGTTTCTTTAACATGATGTTTACCATGTATGATGTGAACGCCGACTGTATAATAGACTTTGGTTTTGAGGTAATTAGCATTAAATAAATCAACAATATTTAACGCCAATTGCCCAAATTCAAACCCAGTTTCAATGTCTTGAAGTACACCGCTTAATACCAATCCATACAAGCCGTAAGCAAAAGCAGATAAGGGAGCATTCCCATAACTAACCGACAACTGAACCATTTCGACAATAACCAGTGGCAGGAGAAGTGGAGCAGTGATGTAGGCTGGAGAAACTATAGCTGATAAAATTCGCAAGGCTGCTTGCTTTTGGAGATTTTCCATTTCTGGCAAATCTATAAAGTCTGCAATTTTTTTCCCAGCAAAAAGTGATGCGGTTTGTTCTAGTCCCTGCTGGATATCTGCCGGTGTTGGATTTTCTGGAAAGCAGATTCCCAAGAGTTTGAGAACTGCTAACCCCATTTCAACTGCTTGTTGAGGTTTGACTTGCGCCGTACAAGCAGATAGCTCGATTTCATAAACTTTCACCTTATCCAGCAGCGTTCTGGCATTGTGCAGGACTAAAGCTGCTAATTCCTCCATGTCCTGAAAATCATAGCTCAGGTATGCGGTTTCTGCCCCTAATACGTGCAGTTCGAGAACTGTTTCATAGTGAGTGTGCCAGCTATCGGGAGCTAGAATTTGCCTGCCAAAACTTAAATATTTGCGGGCTGCAGCATAAGCAGTAGAATTCTTCGCCTTGCGTCCAGCGATTAAATTCAACTCAGCCAGTTGGTAACGCTCGGTTGACTCGGTAATTAAATCAACACCATAATTCAACTGGTTGACTATATTAAAAATTTTCTCTTCCCTTTCTGTTGTGGGAGTATTAATCAACAAAAGTTGACCAATATTGAGGTGAGTGGATTGTTTCTGGGATTCGGGAATCAAAACGTAAGCTGCTTGCTGTACGCGATCGTGCAGAAATTTGTAATAACAGGATTCTGGATTCTGGAACCACGAGTCAGAAGTATCGCTTTCTTCTTCTGAATTCTGATTTGTGAATTCCAACTCCTCTGAAGTGAAAAACTTATAAACTTCAGTTAGTGGGAGAATCAACCCTGCTTGCAAAGCTGGCCACAAGTTGGCTGCCGTATCTGAAGAAGATTTTTCACACACTACCGCCAGCGTTTCTATATCAAATTCGTTGCCAATACAGGCAGCTAACTTTAAAACTTCTTGAGTCTGGACTGGCAACTTTTGCAGTTGAATCGCCATGAACTCGACAACATCATCAGTCAGGGCTAAGGTTCGCACAGTCGCGATATCGCACTGCCAATACCGCTCATCAAAATTAAAGGTAATTAGCCCATCTTCATGCAATGATTTGAGGAATTGTGTGCTGAAAAATGGATTGCCTTGGGTTTTTTGATCGACCAGTTCTGTTAAGGGCATAGCCAACGCTCTAGAACAAACTAAAGTATCGGCAATCAAACAATTCAAATTGACGCAATCCAGCGGCGTGAGGGTAATGGTGTTGACTGTAGCTCCCGTCTGTTGAATTTCGGATAATGTCAGTAATAAAGGGTGTACGGGACTGACTTCGTTATCTCGATACGCTCCAATTAATAAGAGATAGTGCCGATCGCGATCGCTCATCAGAAGTTGAATCAACTTCAATGAGGCTGAGTCGGCCCATTGCAAGTCGTCTAAGAAGATGACGAGGGGATGTTCTTGGGTGGCGAAGAGTTGAATGAAGTTCTCTAATAACCGATTGAAGCGATTTTGGGCAGCACTGCCCGAAAGTTCTGGTGCGGGTGGTTGCTCTCCGATAATCCGCTCTAGTTCGGGAATTACCTCAACAATTACCTGAGCATTCTCGCCCAATGCTGCTAGGATTTGAGTCTTCCACTGTTCAACTTTAGCATCTGTTTCGCTCAGCAATTGGTTCATTAAATCGCGAAAAGCTTGTACAAAAGCTGAGAAGGGTTGGCTGCGCCCAAATTGGTCGAATTTGCCTTTGATGAAGTAACCTCTAGCTGCGACAATCGGTTTGTGAACTTCGTTGACAACAGCGGTTTTGCCAATGCCTGAGAAGCCAGCCACCAGCATCATTTCCGCGCTTCCTGCACTCACGCGATCGAAGGCTGCTAGTAGGGAGAATACTTCGTTCTCTCTACCGTATAATTTTTCGGGAATGATGAAGCGATCGCACAAATCTCGCGTTCCCAATTTAAAGGAAGTAATTTGACCTGTATCTTCCCATTCGTACAAACAAGTTTCCAAATCAAACTTGAGTCCGATCGCACTTTGATACCTATCTTCAGCATTCTTCGCCATCAGTTTGCTAACAATTTCAGACAGCACCAATGGAACGTTATTGTTGAGGTGATGAACTGGGATAGGCTGCTTGGCAAGGTGACAGTGTACTAACTCGATCGGATCTTCGCTTTGGAAAGGCAACTGTCGCGTCAGCAGTTCGTAGAATGTGACTCCCAGAGAGTAGAAATCCGTGCGGTAGTCAATGCCTCGGTTCATTCGCCCAGTTTGTTCGGGAGATATGTAAGGTAAAGTGCCTTCGAGGAGGTTGGGATTTTGAATTTCTTGGGTTTGGCGCGGCAACAGGGAAGCGATGCTGAAGTCAATCAGCTTAACTTGTTTGCTGACAGGGTTAATTAGAATGTTGGCAGGTTTGAGGTCTTTATGGATGATGTGGTGGCGATAAAGTCCGTCAAGCGAGTTGGAAATTTGAATTGCAATGGGAAGAAACTCGTTAATGGGCAAGCCTTCCAGAGGTTCCTTGCTGGCGAATACCAGACTAGCGAGGTAACTACTTAAGGAAATTCCCCCAAAGTCTTCCATCACCAGACCATAGTGGTTATGGTAAGTCTCCAGGCTGTATGCCTTGACAGTGCCGGGGATCTCTAAGTTTTTAGTAATGACAAACTGATTGCGGAAGTGAACCAGTTCGTTGAAGCGGGGAAAGTCATTTCGCAGCAGTTTGATCACGACGGGCTGCTGATCTGAAGACCGACGGCCACGATAAACTAGAGTTCGATTGCCTGCGTATATTTGCTCGTTGATTTGATATCCTCGAAAAATATTTGTTATGCTAGCCATACCTACCTACCTACTCCTACTGCTTCTGTCAAGCCTGAAGCTTTTTAGAGTTACTATCTACTATTTTCGCTCTATCGGCTGTGCTATTGATTAACTATATTTAGTTTAATCTACTTTGTCGCTCAAATTATGAAAGCGCTTTTTTAAAGCCAGACTTAATATTTTGGTTGTTTTTGGTTGTATACTTTTTTTGAGATAGCGTTGACCTAAAATTACTTTAGCTTTTGGCTGATTTTCTGAGTCATTAACACGCATTGATACAAGTGTGCGGGGTTAATTTAAGCCAACCTCTTCCTTACGAAAAAAGCGTAAATTCTCAAGCGCTCTGCTATTTTAATCAGTGTCAAGTTATTTTAATTATTTCTCTCCTATAATAGGATTACCATGATTTATATCACTGGGCTTCGGTCTACCTGTATGCAGAATTGAGCGTAATCACCATCTGCACATTTTACCAGTCTTACGATTTCCCCTAACTAACCTTTCTTTTATAAAAGATAGGCATGCAATATTCCCCATGCCAATCAAATCTGTAAAAAAGCTCACGGTTGAGCTAAACAAAATTACCAAGGACAATCTTGTGAGCGTTAGTCGAGTTGAGTTTGAGATTTGAGATTTACTTCAATGAATCTGGCAGCTTGGACAGTGGTCTAAAATTTTTGCCTCTCCCCGAATCTTGTCAGCAAGCAAGTATCCATTTGGGCGCGTGTTCCAAAAGGCGGCGCAGACTCTACCAGATGCTCCTAATGTGTTAGAAATCCTTGAAATATCCTGCATTGATGAGTGATATCCATTCCCGTTGTATCGGAATGATTAAACCGCAGAGGACGCAGAGGATACAGAGAAAGGGAAGAGAGAGATCAATAATTCCGATGCCAACGGATTTGAGATGACAAAACTTTGTGGGTAAAAAAATCTCAATTAGAGTTATGGAAAACTGTCAACCTTTTTCGGCTAGGCATCTTAGCGTGAGTTCTGGACGATCGCTGACAAGACTTGCACGCAAACTCTAAGTCTAATGGGTGAAATTTTATCAATTTTTTGATAAACTTGATGTTCGCGGCTTGAGAGTTGACTTCACAATAAGACAGGTTTCACCAGTTGTGAACCGCGCTGCTACATTGCACCTACCGACTGAGCGGGCAGGTTGCTTTTGTGTCTGCGGGCGCTGACGAAAGCAACTCAACAGCGCAGCAAGCAAAATAACGCTAAAGTTACTATCTACCTGTGTTCGCTGCAAGGCTACCCTTGCGGACTCAGGAAAAACCCACACAAAAAACTAGATCGGCTGCAATGTATCTAGTTGCAGGGCGGCGATCGCCCAAAGAATCACTGCTTTTTAACAGCAGGGTATTCTAGGAGACATCTCTGAGGCGATGCGAGCGAGATAATTTAAAATCTGCAAACAGGGTTTCAGTGCTAGGTACAGGCCGCATAGACGTAAATTTTTAATCAAATCAGCTTCCAATGTGCTGTCTTAAAGTTTACTAGGCTCCCACCGCTCGGCAGCCTTCTCTCTCCGAGCTATAAAAACGCATCAACACACAATCACGGAAATAACATTCAATCAACATGGGTAACACGATCGATCCAAACAGAAACGTGCATCAAACAGAGCGAGGAACTCCATTCGCCGGCCAAAGCTGGTTAGTGGAAGAAAGAGATGCCTGCGGTGTGGGGTTTATTGCCAACCAAAGCGGCGAAGCTACGCACTCGATTATTGAAAAAGCGCTTCCAGCTTTAACTTGTCTGGAACATCGCGGCGGTTGCAGCGCTGACTCGGATTCCGGCGACGGTGCGGGTTTGATGACCGCGATTCCTTGGGAATTGCTGGATGCTTGGTTTGCCGAACAGGGAATTGTGCCTCCGGCGCGGGAAAACTGCGGCGTGGGAATGCTGTTTCTGTCTCAAGATAAATTTCAAGCGACTATAGCGCGGCAGGTGGTTGAGCAAGTTCTGACCGATCGCGGGCTGAAACTTTTGGGATGGCGCAAAGTTCCCATTGTACCGTCGGTTTTGGGCGAGCAAGCGCTAGAAAATCAACCTCAAATCGAACAAGTAATAGTCAGTTCACCACACTTAGCCGGAGACGAACTCGACAAACATCTATTTTTGGCGCGCCGCACGATCGGACACGCGCTGTCAAATCGCCCCAACTTCACCCGCCAAGACTTTTATACTTGCTCTTTTTCCTGCCGCACGATCGTCTATAAAGGCATGGTGCGATCGGCTGTACTAGCAGAATTTTACCCAGACCTGAAAAATCCCGCTTATAAAAGCTCTTTTGCCGTCTATCACCGGCGCTTCAGCACCAACACCATGCCCCGCTGGCACTTAGCCCAGCCGATGCGCTTGCTGGGACACAACGGCGAAATTAACACGCTGTTGGGCAATATTACCTGGATGAAGGCGCGGCAAGCCAATTTAGCTCACCCGAATTGGACTCAAGCTGATATCGACACGTTCAACCCAATTGTCAATCCCGAAAGCAGCGATTCGGCAAACTTAGACAACGTGATGGAGTTGTTGGTGCACTCCGGCCGCACCCCCCTAGAATCCCTGACAATTCTGGTACCTGAAGCCTACAAAAATCAGCCGGATTTGGCTCCATATCCAGAAATTGTCGATTTTTACGAATATTACAGCGGGATTCAAGAACCTTGGGACGGCCCCGCACTGCTGGTGTTCAGCGACGGGAAACAAGTAGGTGCTACGCTCGATCGCAACGGTTTGCGGCCGGCCCGCTACTGCATTACTAAAGACGGTTTGGTAATTGTGGCCTCCGAAGCCGGAGTTGTCGATATTCCCGAAGCAGATATTGTCGAAAAAGGCCGTTTGGGACCCGGACAAATGATTGCCGTTGACCTCCAAACTCAAGAAATTCTCAAAAATTGGCAACTCAAGCAGCGAATTGCTAAGCGGCATCCCTACGGCGAATGGCTGGAAAAACACCGCGAAACCTTGGAACCGCAGCCTTTTGCCGAAACAGCAACCCTCGACTCGCAAACCTTGTTGGCAACCCAAACTGCTTTCGGTTATACAGCCGAAGATTTGGACATGGTAATCGTCGAGATGGCGAGTTCTGGGAAAGAACCGACTTTCTGCATGGGCGACGACGCTCCCTTAGCTGTATTGTCAGAAAAGCCTCAGTTGCTGTACAACTATTTCAAACAGCGGTTCGCTCAAGTCACAAATCCGCCGATCGACCCCCTGCGCGAGGGGATGGTGATGTCGCTGACGATGAATGTGGGCCTGCGGGGCAATTTACTGCAAGCAGTGCCGGAAAATGCCAAGCGGCTGAAAATTGATTCTCCCGTACTCAACGACGCTGAACTGTCTTTCTTGAAAGATCAAAAGTCTTTCCCAGCTACGGAATTGTCAACTCTTTACAAAATTTCTGCTGGGCCTTCTGGTTTGAAAACAGCAGTCGAGCAACTTTGTCAAAAGGCGGCTGCTTCGGTGCGCGAGGGTTCGAGAATTCTGATTTTGAGCGATCGACCATCGAAGGAAGAAGGAAGAAGGAAGAAGGAAGAAGGAAGAGGGGAGAAGGAAGAGGGAGATTTATCTAGTGTTGGATTGAGTGCTGAATGTACTTATATTCCGCCATTCCTGGCAGTTGGTGCGGTTCACCACCACTTAATTAGCGTCGGCCTGCGGATGCAAACTTCGCTGGTTGTGGATACCGCGCAATGTTGGAGCACTCACCACTTCGCTTGTTTGATTGGTTACGGGGCGGTGGCTGTTTGCCCTTACTTGGCATTGGAAAGCGTGCGCGCCTGGTGGTCTGACAGCAAGACTCAAAACTTGATGCAGCACGGCAAAGTTCCCAATATTACCGTGGAACAGGCTCAAGCTAGATACCGCACAGCGGTGGAAAACGGCTTGCTGAAGATTATGTCGAAAATGGGGATTTCACTGCTGGCTAGCTATCAGGGGGCGCAAATCTTTGAGGCGATCGGCATTGGCGGTGATTTGCTCGATTTGGGTTTCAAAGGCACTGTTTCCCGCATCGGCGGTTTGAGTGTGGCGGAACTGGCTAACGAGGTAATGTCTTTCCACAGTCAGGCTTTCCCAGAATTGCACCTCAAAAAGCTGGAAAATTACGGCTTTGTGCAGTACCGCCGGGGCGGTGAATATCACATGAACAGCCCGGAAATGGCGAAGGCTTTGCACAAGGCTGTGACTACTTTTAACGAAGGAAGAAGGAAGAAGGAAGAAGGAAGTTCGGCAACGGATTCTGTAACGGATGTAACGGATGTAACGGATGTTAGGAAGAAGGAAGAAGGAAGCAACGGTAACGGCAATGGGGCCGAACCAAAAATGACACCAATTGGTGACAAAAATGGTGAAAGTGCTTACGATCACTACGAGGTTTACAAGAAACTGCTCGAAAATCGCCCGGTAACGGCTTTGCGGGATTTGCTGGATTTTGTGAGCGATCGCCCTTCCATTGCCATTGAAGACGTAGAATCTGTAGCAGATATTGTCAAGCGCTTCGCCACCGGCGGTATGTCCCTCGGCGCTTTGTCCCCGGAAGCCCACGAAACGCTAGCGATTGCGATGAACCGCATCGGCGGCAAATCCAACTCCGGCGAAGGTGGCGAAGACCCGGTGCGCTACAAAGTGCTAAACGATGTGAGCGCGGCTGGTTTCTCACAAACGCTACCTCACTTGAAAGGTTTGCAGAATGGCGATACAGCTTCTTCATCAATCAAACAGGTAGCTTCGGGACGCTTCGGGGTGACTCCTGAGTACCTGATGAACGCCCAACAAATCGAAATTAAAATCGCACAAGGTGCGAAACCGGGTGAAGGCGGTCAATTGCCAGGGGCGAAAGTGAGCGAGTACATTGCTTATTTGCGCCGATCGAAACCGGGTGTCACGCTGATTTCGCCTCCTCCTCACCACGATATTTATTCGATCGAGGATTTGGCGCAGTTGATTTTTGACTTGCACCAAATCAATCCGAAAGCAGGAGTTTCGGTGAAGTTGGTGTCGGAAGTTGGCATCGGGACTGTAGCCGCCGGTGTCGCCAAGGCAAATGCTGATGTGATTCAAATTTCCGGCCACGATGGCGGCACCGGTGCTTCACCACTGAGTTCGATTAAGCACGCAGGTTCTCCGTGGGAACTCGGGTTGACAGAAGTTCACCGGGTGCTGATGGAAAATAAATTGCGCGATCGAGTTTTGCTGCGCGTTGACGGTGGCTTTAAAAGCGGCTGGGACGTGATTGTAGGCGCTTTGATGGGCGGCGAAGAGTACGGTTTCGGCACGGTGGCAATGATTGCAGAAGGCTGCATTATGGCTCGCGTTTGCCACATGAATAGTTGTCCGGTGGGCGTGACAACTCAACAAGAACACTTGCGGAAACGGTTCCCCGGAACGCCGGAACACGTTGTTAATTTCTTCTATTTCGTAGCACAAGAAGTGCGGAGTTTGCTGGCGAAATTGGGTTATAAGTCGATCGCAGATATCATCGGCCGCGGGGATTTGCTGAAAATGCGCGAGGGGGTGCAACTAACTAAAACTCAAGCGATTAATTTGGATTGTTTGACCAAGTTACCTGATACTAAGAGCGATCGATCTTTCTTGATCCACGGCGATGTACACACTAACGGGCCTGTGTTAGATGACGATTTGCTGGCGGATGCTGAGATTCAAAGTGCGATCGCCAATCACGGCACTGTTAGCAAGAGTGTAAAATTGGTGAATACCGATCGCACTGTAGGCGCACGTTTAGCAGGTGCGATCGCACAGCAACACGGCAACACCGGCTTTAGCGGTCAAATCACCCTCAATTGCACTGGTAGCGCAGGCCAAAGCTTCGGCGCGTTCAATTTGCCGGGGATGACGCTGGTACTGTCAGGCCAAGCCAACGACTACGTTGGTAAAGGGATGCACGGTGGCGAAATCGCGATCGCACCGCCGGCTGGTGCGACTTATAATGCTTCCGAAAATGCGATCGTCGGTAACACTTGTTTGTACGGTGCGACGGGGGGAACTCTGTTAGCTGCGGGTAAAGCTGGCGAACGGTTTGCGGTGCGTAACTCGATGGCGAAAGCAGTCATTGAAGGTGCGGGCGATCACTGCTGCGAGTACATGACTGGCGGCGTGATTGTCGTGTTAGGAAAAGTCGGCCGCAACGTCGGCGCTGGAATGACTGGTGGCTTGGCTTATTTCCTCGATGAAGATGGGACTTTTCCGGCTCACGTCAACGGGGAGATTGTGAAGATGCAGCGCGTTTGTACGGCGGCTGGGGAGGCGCAATTGAAGGAGTTGATTGAGGCTCAGTGCGATCGAACTGGCAGCAAGAAAGCTGAGAAGATTTTGGCAAATTGGGCTGAATATTTGCCTAAGTTCTGGCAAGTTGTGCCGCCAAGTGAAGCGAATTCGCCGGAGGCTTCGGAACAAAAGATTGCTGTGGAAGCGTAATTTTCCAGTTGGTTAAATAGATGAGGGGCGACGCGAGTTGCCCCTTTTTTTTATCTACCGGACTTACACGGATAGTTCACAAAACCTCAAAAAACCCTCTTGCTCCTCCTTAGCAACGGGGGTAAAAAAAGCCAAGCAACAACGAAAAACCCTCTTGCTCCCCCCCTTAGCAACGAGGCTAAAAAAAGCCAAGCAAGCAACGAAAAAACCCTCTTGCTCCCCCCGTTGCTAAGGGGGGGCTGGGGGGGGTAAAAAGCCAAGCAAGCAACGAAAAACCCTCTTGCTCCCCCCCTTAGCAACGGGGGTAAAAAAAGCCAAGCAACGAAAAAACTCTCTTGCTCCCCCCCTTGCTAAGGGGGGGCTGGGGGGGGTAAGAAAAGCCAAGCAAGCAATGAAAAACCCTCTTGCTCCCCCCCTTGCTAAGGGGGGGCTGGGGGGGGTAAGAAAAGCCAAGCAAGCAACGAAAAGACCCCAATAAAAAAATGACAAAACTTTACAACAAAACCTCAGAAAAACTCAAGCGACAGCGGCTTCGCAGAGAAATGACAAAAGCTGAAAAACGTCTCTGGGACAAAATCAAAAACAGACAGCTTGAGAATTGTAAATTTCGCAGACAGTACAGCGTAGCAGAATTTGTGATTGATTTCTACTCACCGGAAATCAAGTTAGCACTAGAAGTTGACGGTGATAGTCATTTTCAAGAAGGTGCTGTAGAATATGATGCGGAAAGGCAAGAATTTATTGAATCAGCAAGAATTAATTTTTTGAGGTTTACAAATGATAATGTTTATCATAATTTGGATGGGGTTCTAGATGTGATTGTAGATAGGATTAAATCCAGGGCTATTTCATTCTAAACAACTCCTTAATTAGTTTAAGGCCAAATCCCGCCAGACGTTGGGCTTGAGCCATATTATCAAATCCATAATCGCGGTATATGTTGAGTGCAAAATTTCGAGCGGCTGCCCAAATTTGAACTAAAGGTTTTGTCCTTATACGAGAAGCATCTTCACCTTGAGTTACATCCCGCACATAATGAACCTTGTTTTCAACTCCCCAATAACCTCGAATCCGCTTGGCAAATTCTTCAGCCGTTTCAATCAGAGAAGAAACGTAAAAACGAATTTCAACACTTGATTCAATAATATTTGCTCGATGGACTTCGCGGTATGACTCAATACGAATCACGGTTTTAAGTCCCGGAAATTCAGGAATATTATCTAACTGGTTACTAATACTAACCGTGCGTTTTTCAACTCGACCATGACCAACATTGTTCGATTCATGAGTCTGAATAGCTTGAAAATTG